>JAKAXG010000538.1 GCA_021827225.1 Actinomycetes bacterium
CCGCCAGTTCGCCACGATGATCAACGCCGGCCTGACGCTGCTGCGCAGCCTGGCCATCCTGTCGTCGCAGACCAGCAACGCCTACTTCAAGGGCGTCATCGACCAGGTGCGCAACGACATCGAGTCCGGGTCGTCCCTCTCGCAGGCGCTGAACCGCCACCCCAAGCAGTTCAGCCGGCTCTACATATCCATGATCCGCGCCGGCGAGACCGGCGGCAACCTGGACCGGACGCTCTCGGACCTGGCCACGACCATCGAGAAGCAGGTGGAGCTGCGGGGCAAGATCCGCTCGGCCATGACCTACCCGATCATGGTCCTGCTCCTCGTCACGGGCATCCTCGGCGCCATGCTGCTGTTCATCGTGCCCATCTTCAAGAAGATGTACTCCCAGCTCGGCGGCACGCTGCCCGCCCCGACGCAACTTCTGATCGCCATATCGAACGTGGTGGTCCACGGAGCACCATTCGTGCTGCTCGGAGCCGTGGCCCTGGCCATCGCCTACAAGCGGTGGGTCCGGACCGACACCGGCAGGGCGGCCCGCGACCAACTGCTCCTTCGGGTCCCGATCTTCGGGGCCCTCATCCGCAAGACGGCCATGGCCCGCTTCGCGTCCACGCTGTCCACCCTCCTCAGCTCGGGGGTGCCGGTCCTGGAATCGCTGGAGATCACCTCCGACACCGTCTCGAACGTGGTGGTGGCCAAGGGTGTCCACGCCGTAGCCGAGGGGGCCAAGCGGGGCGAGCCGCTGACCCGTCCCCTGCTGGACCACCCGGTGTTCCCGCCCATGGTCACCCAGATGATGGCGGTGGGGGAGGAGACGGGGGCCCTGGACGCCCTCCTGGAGAAGGTCGCCAGGTTCTTCGAGGAAGAGGTGCAACGCACCGTCGAGGCCCTCACCTCCCTCCTCGAGCCGCTGCTGATCGTCGTGCTGGGCGGCGCCGTCGGCTCGATGGTGATCGCCCTGTACATGCCGATGTTCGACATCATCAAGCTGGTCGGCAACAACAACTGACCTCAGCCGGCCGGGCCCGCGCAGCCCGGCGCAGACACCACGTTTCAGCCGCCGGCGGCCGTTGCCGCCGGCGCTGTGGCGTCTGGCCACCGGCCGGGACATGACTTGCCGGGCCCGGGCCCCTATCACCGCATAGTGGGGATGGAGGATCGGTATTTCCGGCGTTACTCCGGTTTCTCTCAACCGGGTGACAGAGGGCTCAGGTGTTCGGTTCGTCCGCCCGAATATGACAATGCGAGCAGGGCTCGAGAAAAGAGCAAAACCGTCGAGAGGCGGTGACGCAAAGCCACGGGACCGGGGGTCGAGAACCGAGGGTCAGCCGGGCTACCTGGAGCACTCGGACCGAACGGGACGGGTTCAGGGAATCGAAGCAGCGCTCGCAGGCATATCCCCGAACCGAAAGGCAACCACCACTGATGCTGTCCTCCCTGAAGGAGCGCCGGGACCGCGAGGACGAGGGCTTCACCCTCATCGAACTCATGGTCGTGGTGCTCATCATCGCCATCCTGTTGGCGATCGCCATCCCGACATTCCTGGGCGCCCGTAACGCGGCCAACGCCCGGGCCGCCCAGTCCAACCTGCGCAACGCCCTGACGGCCGAGCAGACCTCGTGGACCAACACGCAGGCCTTCTCCGGCAACCTGTCCACCATCGAGCCCAGCCTGACCTGGAACTCGGGCTCCGCGTGGAACACCTCCGGCAACCAGGCCAACGAGATCCTGGTGGCCACCAGCGACAACAACGACGTGGTCGTGCTGACCGCCCTCGGCAAGGACGGCAACTGCTGGAGCATCGCCCAGATCAACGACCCGAACCCGCCCTCCGGTGTCGGCCCTGACGGTACGTACTACCAGAAGGTCACCGCACCCTCCGGCGGCTGCGCCAGCCCGACCGCCCCGACGGCCGCCGCCACCTCCGGCTCCGCCGCGACGGGGTCCACCGCGGGCTGGTACACCAGCTTCTAGACCCAGGCAATCGCTGTCCGATTGATCGGGGCCCCGCCTTCGGGCGGGGCCCCGAGTCTGCCAGGAGCGACCCGACATTGGAGCAGCTGACATGAGAAGCCTCCCCACCGACCCGGCGGTGACCGAAAAGGACCGGGGCGCCTGGCCATCCTCACTCGTCATGGGCGGCCTGTTCGTGGCGGCGGCCATGGCCGTGAGCCTGCGCTTCGGCTGGGTCATGGGGGTCAGAGGCGGGTGGGCCGTCTCGTCGGATGTGTGGATGACGGTCAACGCCGGCCGCTTCGTGTGGAACGGGGCCCTCGGCTACGTCTACCAGGGGACCACCTCCTACGCCCTGCCCCTGTCGTTCATCCTCATGGCACCGGCCAGCGGCCTCGTCGACCGTCTCGGGCTGACCGAGGGTTACCCCACCCCGCTCCCGCACCCGAACGCATGGCTGGTGATCGGCCCCTACACCCTGGTGTTCGGCATCTTCCTGCTCCACGCCGTCCGGCGCCTGGCGTGGGACCTCGGGATCCGTTCCAGGCTGTGGCTGGTCCAGCTGGGGGCCGTGTTGATCGTGCTCGTCCCCGCCTTCCAGTGGGGGCACTTCGAGGACGTCCTGGCGCTGACCGCGGTGATCTGGGCCCTGCGCCGGATGATCGCCGGGGACTTCGTCAGGGCCGCCCTGTACGTCTCGATCGCCATCTCGTTCAAGCAGTGGGCGGTGCTGCTGCTGCCCTTCGTGCTGGCCGCCGCCCCCCCGGGCCGGCGCCTGCGCGCCCTGGGCGCCGGCGTGGCGCTGCCCGGGGCCCTGACCCTGTACCTGCTCGGCGTGGACTGGGCTGACGCCTCCAGGGCGCTGTTCATGCCGACCAACCAGGTCTCCGGCTTCGAAGGTCACGGGGCGGTGTTCATCAACTGGTTCGGACGCCACACCTCCACCGTGAGCCGGAGCACCGGCACCCTACTGGCGGCCTGGGTCGGCTGGCGCTGCCGCCACGTCCGCAGCGTGCCCGCGATCCTGGGCGTGGCGGCACTGATCCTGTTCCTGCGGCCCCTGTTCGAGCCGGTCACCTTCTCCTACTACTGGTCGCCCGCCTACCTCCTCGCCGGCCTGGCCGCTCTGGCCGCGGTCGGAGAGTTCCGGGCGCTCCACTGGCTGCTCCCCGTGGCGGCCATGGCGTGGACGCTCCCGAGAGGCAACCCGCACACCGCGGCCCTCTGGTGGGCCGGCTACCTCATCCTCGTCGCCCTCAACTGCTCGCAGCTGTTCCACCTGGTCACCCGCCGATCTTTCCGACTTGGGAACCTCCTCCGAGTTCGGGTCAAGACGCAGACCACGGAGCCGATATTCCATTCGATGACGACGGCAGCGGCGTTGGGAGACTCCCAGTGGACTCAGTGACGATCGGTCTCGACATCGGCTCGTCGGCGGTGCGGGCGGCCGAGATCGAGGTGACCAAGGACGGCCGACGGGTACTGCGCCGCTACGCCCAGGTCGGTCTGCCCCACGGGTACGTGACCGACGGGGAGATCAACAACGTCCACGGCGTCAGCGAGGCCCTGCGCCGGCTGTGGGCCGAGGGTGGCTTCAGCACCACCAAGGTCGTACTCGGGATCTCCGGGCCCCGGGTCTTCGTGCGCCAGGCGGACGCCCCGGCCATGCGACCGGAGGACCTCAGGTCGTCGCTGAAGTTCGACGCCCAGGAACTGGTGCCGATCGCCATGGACGACGCCAGCTTCGACTTCAGCCTGCTCGACCCGGTTCCCCAGCAGGGCGCCGACGGCAAGGCGGTGCAGCGGATCCTCCTGGTGGCCGCCCACCGGGACCTGCTCAGCACCTACACCGCCACGTTGAAAGAAGCCGGTCTCGAGGCCACCGTCATGGACGCCGCTCCTCTGGCCCTGCTGCGGGCCGTTCCACTCGCTCCCGACAGCGGCGGCGGCTCGGAGGTGATCGTCTCCATCGGCTCGGAGCTCACGACCGTGGCCGTCCGCGACGGCGCGGTGCCCCGGTTCATCCGCAGCCTGACCGTCGGCGGTGGCCGGCTCACCGCGAGCATCGCC
>JAKAXG010000539.1 GCA_021827225.1 Actinomycetes bacterium
ACCTCGCTCTCGTCCACGCCCGCGGCCCGCAGGACGTAGCGGTCCACCTTGCTGCCGCCCAGCACGAGGAAGCCGCTGAAGGCGGCGGTGACCACCGCCCGCATGCGGCGCCGGCCCAGGCAGGGACCGCCTTCGGCCTCGTACACGCCCCGGTACCCGAAGTAGTAGCAGGACAGCGACACGGCCAGGCCGCCGACCGCCGCCAGGACCCACGGCCAGCGGGCCGAGGCCAGCACCTTGAGGCTGTTCAACGGCCCGGCCACCAGGAACATGCCGGCCGCCGCCGCAGCCTGCAGCACCACCGCCAGGAGCATCAACGCCCCGACCTGGCGGACCGGCCGGTGCAGGCGCGGCAGGCGGGGGCGGGGGGTCGGGGCCGTCACGGTGCTCTGGGATCTACCCGCGCCCGGGCGATACGACGACGGGGTTCGTCCTGGCGGGAGCGGGTATCTCGCGGACGCGCCGGTGAACGCAAGGTGACAGCCGGCCGGTCATGCACCCAAGGCGAAGGAGTGTCTCAACTATGCCCACGGTCGCCACATACATGCTCGAGCGCCTCCGGGAGTGGGGCATCCACCGCATCTACGGATATCCGGGAGACGGGATCAACGGCTTCCTGGGGGCCTTCGAGGAGGTGGAGGAGGATCCCTTCTTCACCCAGACCCGCCATGAGGAGATGGCGGCGTTCATGGCCTGTTCCCACGCCAAATTCACCGGCCAGATCGGGGCGTGCATAGCCACGTCGGGCCCGGGCGCCATCCACCTCATCAATGGTCTCTATGATGCCAAACTGGACCACCAACCGGTCATCGCCATCGTCGGCCAGCAGAAGCGCCACTCGGTCGGGGCCCACTACCAGCAGGAGGTCGACCTGCAGGTCCTGTTCAAGGACGTGGGCGGGTTCGTCAGCACGGTGATGGACCAGTACTCGGCCCGCCACCAGCTCGACCGGGCCATCAAGTCGGCCTACACCGAGCGCCGCCCGGCGGTGGTGATCGTCCCCGAGGACGTGCAGGAATCCGAGTACTCCGACCCGCCCCGCCAGCACGGCAGCGTGTTCACGAGTGTGGGCTGGAACCAGCCTCACTGCGTGCCAGACGAGACCCTGCTGCGTCAGGCGGCCGAGATCCTCAACGGGGGCGAGCGGGTGGCCATGCTGATCGGCCAGGGTGCCAAGAAGGCGGCCGCCGAGGTGGTCGAGGTGGCTGAGCTACTCGGCTGCGGGGTGGCCAAGGCCCTGCTCGGCAAGGACGTCATCCCCGACACCCTGCCCTTCTCGACGGGCGGCATCGGCCTGCTCGGGACCGAGCCGTCGAACAAGATGATGATGAACTGCGACACGCTGTTCATGATCGGGACGTCCTTCCCCTACGCCGAGTGGCTCCCCGAGGAGGGGCAGGCCAAGTGTGTGGAGATCGACATCGACGGGTCGCTGATCGGTGTCAGGTACCCCAACGACGTGTCGCTGGTCGGCGACGCCAAGGACACCCTCAAGGCGCTGATCCCCATGCTGAAGCGCAAGGAGGACCGCAGGTGGCGGGAGCTGATCGAAGGTGAGGTGGCCACCTGGCGCCGGGTGCTCGAGGACCGGGCCCATCAGGAGGGAGACCCGGTCAACCCGCAGTACGTGTTCTGGGAGTTGAACCGCCGGCTGCCCGACAACTGCATCTTCACCTCGGACTCGGGCTCGGCCACCAACTGGTTCGCCCGCTACATCGAGCTGCAAACCGGGATGCAGTCGTCGCTGTCGGGGACCCTGGCCACCATGGTCCCGGGGGTGCCCTACGCCATCGGCGCCAAGTTCGCCTACCCGGACCGGCCGGTGATCGCGTTCACCGGCGACGGGGCGTTCTCCATGCTCGGCATGAACGAGCTGCTGACCGTCAAGCGCTACCTCAACGACCTGACGGCCAAGAACCCGACCCTCATCTTCACGGTCCTGGTCAACGAGGACCTCAACCAGGTGTCCTACGAGCAGCGGGTGCTGAGCGCCGACCCGAAGAACCCCTACACCCAGACGCTGCCCTACGTGCCGGCGGCGGAGTTCGCCCGGCTGCTCGGCTTCGAGGGGATCAAGGTCACCAAGCCGGAGGAGGTCGGCCCGGCGTGGGACAAGGCTCTCGCCGCGGACAAGCCGGTGCTGATCGAGTTCGTCACCGACCCGCAGATACCGCCCCTCCCACCGCACGTGCGCCCGCAGATGCTGAAGAAGACCCTGAAGGGTCTGGCGAAGCACGACGAGGACGCCGTGGGCATCGCCGAGAAGGGGTTCAAGGGCAAGTGGTCCGAGTTCGCCGAGCATGTCAAGGATGCCCTGCCCGGAGAGCATGACTGATGCAGACGACCGAGAATCCCGCGGACAGCAAGACCCGCCGGATCCCCGTCAAACCCGACCCGGCCATGGCCGTCGGCATGGTCGGGACGGCGACGGTGGACGTGGCCGGGCTGAAGAAGGCGCTGCGCGACGCGGTGGAGGGCGAGGTCCGCTTCGACCGGGCCTCGCTCGCCATGTACGCCAACGACGGCTCCAACTTCCGGCAGGTACCGCTAGGCGTGGTGGTCCCCAAGACGCTCGCCGACGTGGTGGCCACCCACCGGGTGTGCTCCCGCTTCGGTGCGCCCATCGGGAACCGGGGGGGTGGCACCAGCCTCTCGGGTGAGACCGTCAACTACGCGGTCATCATCGACCACTCCAAGTACCTCACCGGCATAGGCGAGCTCGACACCCGCAACCGTCTGGTCACCGCCGAGACGGGGGTCATCAACGAGGAGCTGAACAAGCACACGGGCCGCACCGGCCTGATCTTCGGGCCGGACCCGTCATCGCACTCGCGCTGCACCATCGGCGGCAACCTGGGCAACAACTCCTGCGGTGTCCACTCGGTCCAGGCCCAGCTCTACGGGCCGGGACCGCGCACGTCGGACAACACCGAGGCGCTGGAGGTCTGCACCTACGACGGCGAGCGGTTCTGGGTGGGGGTCAACGAGGAGGGAAAGCTCGACGAGATCATCGCCGCCGGCGGGCGCAAGGGCCAGATCTACGCCGCCCTGCGGGACCTGCGGGACCGCTACGCCGACGCCATCCGCGGGGGCTACCCCGACGTGGCCACCCTCCCCCGCCGGGTGTCGGGGTACAACCTCGACGAGCTCCTGCCGGAGAAGGGGTTCAACGTGGCCCGGGCCCTGGTCGGGACGGAGAGCACCTGCGCCACAGTCCTGCAGGCCACCCTGAAGCTGACGCCGGCGCTGCTGGACCGCACCACGGTGGTGATCGCCTACCCGGAGGTGGAGGACGCCGGCGAGCACGTCGAGGAGATCATCGACCGGTTCAAGCCGATCGGCCTCGAAGGGATCGACCACATCCTCATCCAGGACCAGCAGCTGCTCGGGATGCACCTGAAGGACCTTGACGAGCTGCCCCGCCGGGACACCTCCAACGCCTGGCTGCTGGTCCAGTTCGGAGCCGACGACCCGCACGAGACCGACCGGACGGTCGAGGCGTTCTGCGCCTGGCTCGAGACAAAGGGCTACGAGAAGGACCGCTTCGTGGTCTCCAAGAGCGTCCAGGACGGGGGCAACAGCCAGGATCTGTGGGCCATCCGCGAGGGTGGGCTGGGGTCCACGGCGTTCCCGCCGGACGGCGAGGACCACTGGCCGGGCTGGGAGGACTCGGCGGTGCCGCCGTCCCGGGTCGGGGCGTACCTCAAGGACCTGAAGGCCCTGTACCAGAAGTACGGCCTGCACGGCGCCTTCTACGGCCACTTCGGCCAGGGGTGCATCCACTCCCGCGTCAGCTTCGACCTGCGTCACCCCGACGGGCTCAAGGGCTACCGCAGCTTCATGGAGGAGGCCGCCGACCTGGTGGTCAGCTACGGCGGCACCCTCTCCGGCGAGCACGGCGACGGCCAGCAGCGGGCCGAGCTGCTCGAGAAGCAGTACGGGCCGGAGCTGCTGCAGGCCATGCGGGAGTTCAAGCGCATCTGGGACCCGGAGTGGAAGATGAACCCCGGCAAGGTCATCGACC
>JAKAXG010000540.1 GCA_021827225.1 Actinomycetes bacterium
ACGCCGCTCGTGGGGAGGGTCGACGAGCTGGGGTGGTTGGATCGTCACTGGAGGGCGGTCACGTCCGGCCCGGCCCGATCGGTGATGGTCGTGGGGGACCCGGGCATCGGCAAGTCCCGGTTGCTGTCGGAGTTCGGGGCGTCGGTGGCGGCGGGCGGCGGCCGGGTGGTCATCCTCGGTTGCCGGCCGGCATCGGATCTGACTCCTCTCCACCCGTTCGGGCCTGTCGCGGCGGTGGAGACCCCAGCCGGGGCGGCCGCCTGGCTTCAGGCCGCGGCCGGTGAATCGCCCGTCCTGGTCGTGGTCGAGGACGTGCACTGGGCCGACCCGAGCACCCTGGAGGCCCTGGACCTGGCCGTCGCCGACGATCGGCCCCTGCTCCTGGTGTGCAGCTCGTGGCCGGCGCTCCCCTCCGGGGCGACCGGCTGGCCCCGTCATTCCGCCCGGCTGGTGCTCGGGCCCCTGGCCCCCGGGGAGTCCCGGGAGCTCGTCGAGGCGGTGCTCGGAGGCGGCCGCCTCGGGACCGGGATGGTCGATGAGCTGGCGGACCGGGGCGACGGTGTGCCCCTGTACCTGGAGGAACTGGCCCGCAACGCCGCCGCTCAGGAAGCCGATGACCCCCAGGTCGTGCCCCCCTCGCTGAGGGAGGCCATAACCGCCCGGCTGGAGCGCCTCGGTGACAGCGGGCGGGTGGCCCGGCTGGCCTCGGTGATCGGCCGGGAGTTCGATCCGGAGCTGGTGCGGGAGCTGGCCGGCCTCGACGCCGCCGCCATGGAGGCCCACGTGCGCGATCTGCTGGCTCAGGCGGTGATCAGCCCGGACGGCCGCCCCGGCGGTACGGCCCGTTTCCGCCACGCTCTCATACAGCAGGCGGCGTACCAGTCGCTGGCCCCGGCCGAGCGGCGTCGGGCCCATTCGTCGGTCGCCGACGCCCTCACGGCCGCCGGATCGGATCCCCAGCTGGTAGCCCACCACCTGACAGAGGCGGCCCGCTACGGGGAGGCGGTGGCCATGTGGAGGATGGCCGCCCGGGCGGCCCGGAGCCGTTCCCGCTTCAGGGAGGCGGCCGGCCACGAGAGGGCCATCCTGGCCCTGCTGCCCCACCTGGAGGCGGATCACCGCGACTCGGTGGAGCTGAAGGCCAGGAGCCGCCTGGCCATGTGCCTCACCGCGGTCGACCAGGCTGCTCCGGAGGTTCTGGCGGAGGCCACCCGGGCCCAGGACCTGGCCCGGGCGTACGGGGACGAGCGCACGGTGCTCGACACCTACCTGATCCTGCTGCCCTGGTGGCAGGCCCGCGGCGACTACGGCGCCATCGACGCCGCCCTGCCCGAGGCCCACCTCCTCGCCGGCCGGGCCGGGCAGCCTTCCTACGGGTACGCCCTGGCGATGGTGGAAGCCAGCGTGCGGATATGGCAGGGGCGCCTGCCCGAAGGCCTCCGCCAGCTGGGCGAGATGTTCGAGCACAGCGGCGTCCCGCTGCGTGAAAGCCTGCGGGGACTCCCCGCCGTCAGCGCCCCGGCCGTGCTCATGCGCTCCTCCTCCCGGGTGGCCGCCGCTCTGGGGTTCTGGCTGACCGGCGACGCCCGCTCGGCCTGGCGGCTGGTCGATGACGCCCTGGCCTTCGCCGAGGAGAGGGCCGTGACCGCCGCCCAGGCGGTGGTCTGCGCCACCGCCGCCCTGATCGCCCAGCTCGACGGGGACCCGGTCCGGGCCGCCGGGTACGGGGTCCGGGCCGAGCACGCCCCGGCCGAGTCGGCCACCCTCCAGTGGCGGCGCTGGGGGGCGGCGCTGCACCGCTGGGCCGGCCGCCGCTACGGCGAGATCCAGATACCGGGGCCGATGCTCCGCCCCTACTTCCTCATGCTGGCCGCCGGGGGCGACGCCGTCGCCGATGATCGGGCGGCCCGGCTGCTGGACGAGGCTGTCGCAGGCGCCCGCTCCAGCGGGGAGAGATTCTGCGAGGCGGAGCTGCTCAGGTGCCGGGCCCGGGCCTGGGCCGGGGCCGGCCGGCCGGACCGGGCCGCCGCCGACCTGCTCGACGCCACCGCGGCAGCCCGCAGCCAGATGGCCCGGAGCCTGGAGCTGCGGGCACTCACCGATCGGGCGTTGATCCTGGGCGAGGAATCGGTCAGGGGCCGCCTGGAGCAGCTGGTCTCCAGCCTGGGGGTCGACGGCCCCTCGCAGTCGCTGGCGGCGGCCCGCCGGGCCCTGGCCGGGCCGTGAAGCGGCGCGCCGGGTTGAGGGCCGGGCCGGGCCGGCCACCATCCCGGACGGCGGTGGTGGGCCCGCTCTAACATGACGCCGATCCCCGTATGGCGCTGGCGGTGGAGCTGTGTACCGACTGGGGGAGGCACCGTGGCGCTGGACCAGCTGAGAGTCAACCGGCTGTGGGAGGCGGTGCGCCTCACCAGCCACGAGCTGGTGTGGGAGCTGGATCCGCAGGGGTTCATCCGCTTCATGAACGACGCCGCCGATCAGGTCCTCGGCATCCCCGCCGCCGAGGTGGTGGGGCGCAGCGTCATGTCCCTGATCCACCCCGACGACGGGCCGGCCGCCCGGGCGCTCCTGGTCGACTGCTGCGAGCGGCGCTCCGGCTGGGACGGGATGAAGGTCCGGGCGCTGCGGGCCGACGGCGCCACCGTGTGGGTCGAGTCCAGCGGGGTGGCCCACGTGGGCCCCGACGGTGCGCTGGTCGGCTTCACCGCCACCACCCGGCGCCTCGACGCCGACGACGCCCGGGCCGTGGAGCAGGGGGTGACCCGGCGGCGCATCGAGCGGGTGATAGACGAGGGGCTGCTGTCGACCGTGTGGCAGCCCATCTTCTCGCTGGATCACGGGGGGGTCATCGGGGTGGAGGCCCTCAGCCGCTTTCCCGACGCCGACGGGTCCGGTCCCGACCGGTGGTTCGCCGAGGCGTTCGACGTGGGTCTGGGCCCGACCCTGGAGGCCCTGGCGATAGGTCGGGCCCTCGACGCCGCCCGGCGCTTCCCGGCCCACGTCCAGGTGGCGGTCAACCTGTCTCCGCCGACCGTCGCCTCCGCGGAGTTCGAGGCGGTCATGGCCCGCAGCGCGATACCCCTGGACCGTATCGTCATCGAGCTGACCGAGCACGTCTCGATCGAGGACTACGAGGCGGTGGCGGCCCGGCTGACCAGCCTCCGCCGGGACGGCGTGCGCCTGGCCGTCGACGACGCCGGGGCCGGCTTCGCGTCGTTCCGCCACATCCTCGAGTTGCACCCCGACACCATCAAGCTGGACCAGAGCATCACCCGGGGCATCAGCACCAACCCGGCCCAGAGGGCGCTGGCCACCGCGCTGGTGCTGTTCGCCCTGGAGGTGGGGTCCATGGCGGTGACCGCGGAGGGGGTGGAGTCGGAGGGGGACCTGGCCACCGTTTCGAGTCTCGGCGTCGACGCCGCCCAGGGGTTCTACATGTCCCGGCCCGTGCCGGCCGCCCAGATCGGCTGGGACGTGGTCGTCCCCGAGTCGCGAAGCCACCGCGGCACCCGCCGGCCCGGCTGCCACCCCGGCTGCGCCGGTGAGGTCCGGCCCGCCGGTCCCTGACGGCCGTGGCGTTCCCCGCCACCCGGGAGGGGCCCGCTCACGGCAGCCGGGACCGCAGCTCCCCGGCCAGCTCCACCGAGCGCGTTGCGGCGCCCGCCGGTGCGGTCATGGTCCTGATGATGACGTCGGTGAAGCCCATCTCGGCGTAGGGGGCCAGTTGCTCGGCGACGGAGTCGGGATCGCCGTAGGCGACGGCCGCCCGCTCGAACCCCCGGTAGCCGGCCGCCATCAGCTCGTCACCGACCCGCTCCGCCTCGGCCCGGTCCTCGGCCAGGAACACGTCTCTCCGGATGGGCAGCCGGACCGGATCGCGGTCGTGGGCGGCGCAGGCCTGGCGGTACCAGTCGAGGGCCCGGGCCGCGCTGTCCGGGGTCAGGTCGGCGTTGCCGTACCAGCAGTCACCGATCCGGGCGGCCCGATCGATGGCCGTGCGGGCCCCGGCCCCCACCCACCATT
>JAKAXG010000541.1 GCA_021827225.1 Actinomycetes bacterium
CGGCCTCTCACCGCTTCGACGTTACCGCCGGGCGCCGGATGCGGGTGGGCCGGCCTGGGACGAGCGCCATATCGGTCGCTCCGGCGGGTCTCAGGGTGCTTCGATCTGGAGGGAGCCACCGGAGGCCGCGGCGATGCCTTTGAGGTCCTCCCGATCGGAGCTGATGACCAGATCCCCTCGGCGTAACGCCCCCTCGACCACGCTCGCATCGACGATGTCGGTGGTGGCGGCTCTCGTTGCCAGGGGCCCTACCCTGCGTGCCCGGTCACCATCGAGCGGCTCGATACCGCAGCCCACCAGCAGTCTCGCCAGCATGGCTTGGCGGCTACCACCCTTCCAGGTCTGGGCGACCACGCCGGCGGGCACCGTGGGCACCACCCGGTTCGACAGCAGAGCTCGGTGTCGAGCCCACATCCGCCGGTCGCTTCGCTCGGCCGCGATGAGAGCGCCGGCGTCGTAAGTGACCCCCATCAAGCAGTGTGCTTTCGCCCCGATCGGCTCTTGGCAGACCTTTCGAGCGCCTCCCGGGCCCACTGCTCAGCCTCGGCGATCTCATCCGGGCTGAAGGCGCCTTGCTCGCGCTCGAACTCAGCGACGGCCTCCAGGCCGGCCCGTACGGTGAACTCCTTGCGTGCGGTGGCGGCCAACCAGGCGCTGTAGGTCACGCCGGCCTGGGCGGCGGCCGCCTCTATCTGAGCGTCGAGATCCGGGGGGATCGACACCGATCGCTTCTTCCTCACCGCCACGATCCGAAAGTAGCACAGGGGTAGGACAGATTGCGGCGGGGGTGAGCGCGGTGATCGGGTGGTGCCGTCGCGGTGATCGGGTGGTGCCGTCGCGGCGCTCCGCCGCCGGTCCGATTCGCCGGCCGGCCCGACCCACCCGTGCCTACGTGGGCGGCGGTCGGGCCGCGTCGCCCGCTCAGACGGGGCGGACAGGAAGGCTGCCGGTTGCGGGGATCCCGCCGGGGGGCGCGGGGCTGAGAGCGATCTTGGACCAGACCTCCAGGCCGCCTCCGGCCGCCACCGGGTCGCTCAGGGTCACATGGGTTCCCGGCACCGAGTGCTGGTGTCCCGCCGCGCAGTTGGGGTTGCAGTCGTTGTAGACCAGCGTGCCGACCGCGGTGGCGCCGCTCGCGGTCCAGGAGCTCCAGCTCAGCCCCGACAGTGATTCTCCGTAGTCGGCGCAGGCCAGCACGATGCCGGCCGGCTCGACGCTGGTAGTGGTGCAGTCCCCGTACACCCTTATCGACGTGTCCACCGATGACGAGGAATTGGCGGGTGCGGTCCCCGGCGGGGCGGGTGCACCGGTGGTCGAGGTGGTGGCGGCCGTCGCCGCCGTGGTGGGAGGCGTCACGGTCGAGGAGGTCGAGGTGGGGGCCGCGGTGCTCGTGGTGGTGGAGGCGGTGGTGGTGCCCGTCGCCTTCTGCGACAGCGGCTTGTGGGCGCCCGACCCACTGCAGGCGGAGAACACCGCGGCCACGACGAGAGCGGACAGCGCCGCCATCGGGAACCGCAGCAGCCTGGCAGTGTCGATCATCTGCTACGTCCTAGTCCCCTCCGCCGCAGATCACAATCGGCTCCGGGCCGCTCGGGCGGGCCTGCGGTCCCCGGGCCGGGCCGGGCCAGGGCCAGCCCCCGGAAGGACCGGTAGAACCCGGCGTCACCGAACGCGAACACCCCACCGTCGGCCGCCACCAGCCAGTAACCCCGGCCGGCGGTGGCATGCAGATCGCTGCATGCCACTTCGATGCCCGGCCCGCAGCAGCGGCCTCTTCCCCTTGACCCGGCGCCGGGTCTTCGGTAACATCGAACATGTGTTCCCCCATCTGTTGGGGCGGCACGGATCGTCGGCCTCGAGCCGGCCTGGTGTTGATTCGGTCCCTGTCCCGGGGTGTGATGCCATGTGCCGTGAGCTCGACGCTCTATCCCAAGCTGTAGCTGCCTACGCCACCGGCTTCGATTCCGCTGCGCTGAGCGCGGCCGAGGCCGGGATGGTCATGCGGGTCTGCGCCCGGATGGAAGCCTCGATCGCCTCGGTCAAGGCCCTGGCCGCCGCCCGCCATGGCGACAGCGACGCCTGGAAGCTCGAGGGGTTCCGCTCACTGTCCGATCAGCTCGCCGCCCAGACCGGCATGACCGCCTCCCGGGCCCGTCGCCTGCTCGACACCGGCCGGCGCCTGGCCGGCCAGCCCGACATCGCCGAAGCAGCTCTCGGCGGGGAGCTCAGCATCGACCAGGCCGACCTGGTCTCCGAGGCAGCGGCGGTCGCCCCTTCAATGACCCGGGATCTGATCGACAAGGCCCGTCACGCCACCATGTCGGAGCTCAAGGAGGAGGTGACCCGGGTGAAAGCGGCCAACTGCGATCTGGAGGCCCGCCGCCGGGCCATCCACGCCAAGCGGTCGTTCCGCCGCTGGACCGACAGCGACGGCGCGTTCAGCGCCCGCTTCTACGGGCTGCCCGAGGACGGAGCGGTGCTCTTCCAGGCCATCGACCCGGTCCGGCGTCGCCTCGTCGTCAAGCGCCGGGAGACTCGTCCCGACGAGCCCAACGAGGCGCTCGACGCCCTCGACTACGACGCCGCTCTGATCCTGGCCGCCGCGGCCGTGGGACAGCCCGCCGAGCTCACCCCCGAAGAGCTCACCGACCTCGGCCTCTTCCCCGATCTGTCCGCCCCCGATGACGCCGCCGTAGCGGAGCCGACCACCCAACCTGACCTGTTCGCCGCCGACGAGGGAGCTGCTGGCGTCCCACCCGCCAGACGGCGCAGGAAGCGCCTGGCCGGTGGCAGCTACAAGGTCATAGTCAGAGTCGACTACACCGCCCTGCTACGCGGCTACGCCCTCGATGGCGAACTCTGCGACATGACCGGCACGGGGCCGGTGGCCCTCTCCACCGTGGGGCGGATCCTGAAGACCACCAACCCCTTCATCAGTGCCGTCCTCCTCAAGAACGAGAAGCTGGAAGGCGTCTACCACCTCGGGCGAAGAGCCACCAGCCATCAGCAGACCGCCTTGGAGTTCTTCCACCCGACCTGTGCGGCCGCCGGCTGCCCCGCGTACCTCGGCCTGCAAAACGACCACCGCATCGACTGGGCCGAGACCCACCACACGGTTCTGGCGGAACTCGACCGGCTCTGCCCCCACCACCACAACCTCAAGACCCGCAGTAACTGGGCTCTCGTCCCCGGCACCGGCAAGCGACCCTTCGTCCCGCCCACTGACCCTCGCCACCCAGACCACCGACCCTCGGCCGCCGTCCCAGCAGCCACCGGACCACCATGAGCCGGCGATCGCAGCTCACCCGCCGGCCACCGAGCCGACCGCTCGGGGGCTGCGGTCCCCGGGCCGGCAGGGGTGGCGTATGCCCGGGGCCGCAGCACCCTCCCAGAGGACCGGCCGTCGGTGATCGGGGCGGGGAGGATCCGTGGAGACGGTGTGGAGATGACGGCGGCCGGGATCACCGGAGTCCTACGCTCCAGCCGGGAACAGGAAATTCAGGAGCTTCAACGGACAGGGAGACGCCATGTTCCAGCGATACGACCGGCCGGTGCGCTGCAGCGAGGGCCATTTGTTCACCACCATCTGGTTGCCTCTGGCCTCGGTGAAGGCGGCCCGGTTCGGGGGTCGGCGCTACCAGCACTGCCCGGTGGGCGGCCACTGGGCCATGGTGTCGCCGCTCGATCCCGACAGCGCCGACCCGGCCGACCTGCAGGCGGCGGCCGCCGTCCACGACCGGCGCATCCCCTGACCCCGGCGGACCGTCCGGCGGCCCCCCCGTGCACGTAGAGCACGCCACCGCCCAGCAGGCTCTCGCCGGCGAGCTGGTCGCGTTCATGGCCGACCTCCGCTCCATGGACGACGCCGACCTGCTGGTGCCGAGCCGCTGCCTGGGCTGGAGCCGGTGCGATCTGGCGGCACATGTCCACATGGGGCTGCAGGAGATCCTGCTCGGCGTCCATTCGCCCTCCGCGTCACCGCCTGACACCGACGCTGCTTCCTACTGGCGGGCGGTGGAGATC
>JAKAXG010000542.1 GCA_021827225.1 Actinomycetes bacterium
TTCCGATCTGTGGACGGCGACCGGCTGGCCTCCCTGGCCGCCAGCGGACGGCTGCAGGATCTGCCCGGCGTGGGCGCCACCACCGCCGACATCATCGCCGACGTGCTGGCCGGTCGGGTACCCGGCTACCTCCAGCAGCTGGAGGCCGCCCCCGGCCCGGCGGTGAGCCCGGGGGCCAGCGCCTACCTGTCGCGGCTGCACGGCGACTGCCACGCCCACTCCGACTGGTCCGACGGCGGCGCCAGCATCAGGGCCATGGCGGAGGCGGCGGCCGCCCTCGGGCACCGCTACCTGGCCCTCACCGACCACAGCCCCCGCCTCACCGTCGCCCACGGCCTCGACGCCGGCCGGCTCAGCCGCCAGCTGGAGGTGGTCGCCGCCCTCAACGAGGAGCTGGCCCCCTTCCGCATCCTCACCGGCATCGAGGTCGACATCCTCGAGGACGGCGCCCTGGATCAGGACCCCGGGCTCTTGGCCCAGCTCGACGTGGTGGTGGCCAGCGTCCACTCGAAGCTGGCGATGGACGCCGAGGCGATGACCAGGCGGATGCTGGCCGCCATCGAGAGCCCCCACACCGACATCCTCGGCCACTGCACCGGCCGCAAGCTGGTGGGCCGGGGCCGCAAGCCGTCGCAGTTCGACGCCGACCGGGTCTTCGCCGCCTGCGCCGCCACCGGTACCGCGGTGGAGATCAACTCCCGGCCCGAACGGCGCGACCCGCCCCCCGAACTGCTGGCCCGGGCGGTGGACGCCGGGTGCCTGTTCAGCATCGACACCGACGCCCACGCCCCCGGACAACTCGAGTGGCTGAACCTCGGGTGCGAGCAGGCGGCCCAGGCCCTGGTCCCGCCCGAGCGGGTGGTCAACGGCTGGGAGCTGGAGGCCTTCCTGGCCTGGACGGCCTCCAGGACCCTGCCGGTCTAGTCGCCGTTGGCGCTGGGCGTCAGCCAGACGTTGGTCGGGTCGTACTGGAACAGGTTCGGTACGTAGACCGCGTTGTGCACCTGGTTGGCGTGGTACACCGGGTTGTTGGGCGAGGTGATCGGGAACACCGCGGCGTCGGCCATCACCTGATGGTCCGCCTGCGACCACAGGGTCGCGGCCGCCGAGGTGCTGGTGGCGCTCTCCGCCTGGGTGATCAGCGAGTTCACCTTGGCGCTGTTGTAGAACCCGAAGTTGCTGCCGTTGGGCGGGAACGCAGGCTGGCCGGCGAACAGCGGGCCGAAGAACGACGCCGCGGCATTGCCGTACCAGTCGGGGAACCACTGGGCCAGGGCCAGGTCCCAGACGCCTCCCTTGGCCACTGAGGGCACCTCCAGGTACTTGGTGTAGAAGTCGGCCGACGGGGTGGACACGCCCGTGACGGTGATCCCCGCCTTGCCCAGGTCCGCCTGCAGGGTCTGGAACATGCTGACCTCGAAGCCGAGCGACGCCTGGTAGAGCACCTTCAGATGCAGGCGGGTGCCGGCCGGCAGCGCCGAGGCCAGCAGGGACTTGGCCTTGGAGAGGTCATAGGGATACAGGTCGAACTGCTGCGAGCCGTCGATCCCCGGTGGCAGCACGTGGGTCAGCGGCGGGGACACCTGCGGGCCGCCGTCGTCCTGCACCAGGTTGGCCCGGTCGATGGCGTAGGAGATGGCCTGGCGCACGGCCACCTTCTGCAGGGCGCCGGAGTTGTTCGGCGACACCGTGTTGAACAGGACGTAGGGGTTCATGCCGAACGTCTGGCCCAGGGTCAGGTTCGGGTTGTGCGACCCGAGCAGCCCGGGGACCTGCGAGGTGGGGACGGGCGAGTCCCAGCCCATGTCGGCCGATGGTGTGTTCGTGGCCAGCTGCTGCTGGATGGCGTTCTGGTTGCCGGTCTCCGACACCACGATGCGGTCCACGTACGCCTTGCGCACCTGGTCGGTGGCCGGGTTCCACGCCGGGTTCCGGACGAAGACGATCGACTTGGCCGGCGTGTAGCTCTGGATCATGTACGGCCCGTCGGAGATCGTGTGCTGGGCCAGGTCCGAGCTGGCCGGGACGTAGTTCTCGTATTCGACCGGGGCGGGGGAGAAGGCGGGCATGGCCAGCAGGTCGGGGAAGTAGGTGGTCGGTTGGGTCAGCTTGAAGACCACGGTGAGCGGGTTGGTCGGGTCCACCGAGACGCCGCTGATGGTGTGGCTGTCCATGTACGCCTTGATGGCGGGGGCCGAGTTGCCGGCCTTGCTGAAACCGTCGCAGAAGGTGGAGAAGCCGGCGATGAGGGTCTGGAAGTCGGGCAGGCCGCCGAACGGTTGCGCCGGGTTGCAGGTGCGCATCACGCCGCGCACCTCGTCGGCGGCGGTGACCTGGCGGGGCGGGTTGGTGTTCCACATCGCCCCCTTGCGGATGGTCAGCTTGTAGGTGAGCCCGTCGGCGCTGATCCCGCCGTTGGCGGTGGTGGGCACGGCCGTGGCCAGATCGGGGACCACCTTGGTCGTCTGGCCCGGCACCGCCGGATAGGTGAGCAGCTGCCGGCTCCACATGCGCAGGCCGAGGTAGCCGGTGGTGTAGTAGCTGATGTTCGGGTCCATGTAGTCGACGTCGCCGGTGCCCAGCATGTTCAAGGTGCCGCCCTTGGCCGGGGTGCCGCCGCCTCCCGAGCTGCCGCCGCCGGACGCGCTCCTGCTCGAGCCACCGCTGCCGCTGCTGCTGCACGCGGTCAGCCCTACTGCGGCCACCGCCACGATGCTCAGCGCTGCCAGGGTCTTCCTCACGGCGCCTCTCCCTTCTTCGAGTTGGCCGGAGAAGGTAGCACCCGGTCCTCACATAACCGGCGATTCACCTTTTTCCCCCCAGGTCCTATTGTTGGGCGGATGGGCGACCAGTTGCCGTCGGGCCCGCGGCTGCCCTCCCTGGTCCAAGCGCTCCTGATGGTCTCGGGACCGCCTTTCCTGGCCCGCTGCCACCGACGCTACGGGGACCGTTTCACGCTGCGGCTCGGGCGGTTCGGAACCTATGTGTACCTCGCCGATCCGGCCGACATCAAGGAGATATTCCACGGCGACGACGAGGTGTTCCACGCCGGGGAGGCCAACGCCCCGTTCCTCGGCCGGATCCTCGGTCCGTCGTCGGTGCTGGTGACCGACGAGGACGTGCACCTGCGCCAGCGCCGCCGTCTGAGCGGCCCTTTCCACGGAGACGCCGTCGCCCGGCTGGTGCCCCGCATGTCCGCCATCGCCGCCGCCGACGTGGACAGCTGGCCGGTCGGTCGCCCCTTCCGGTCCCTCACCCACACCCGGGCGGTGACCCTCGAGGTCATCTTGCAGACCGTCCTCGGCGTCACCGACGCGGCGCGGCTTTCGGCCATGCGCTCGGCTCTACTGGAGCTGGTCGACATCGACCTGCTGGCCATGGCCCAGTTCGTGCTGCCGCGACTCAGCTCCGTGTGGCCGTGGAAGCGCTTCTGGGCCGGCAAGCAGCGGGCCGACCGGCTGATATACGACGAGATCGCCCGCACCAGGGCCGACCCGGAACTGGACTCGCGCCCCGACGTGATGGCCCTGCTCGTCCGCCACCGGGAACCGGACGGGACCGCCATGTCGGACTCGGAGTTGCGCGACCAGCTGGTGACGCTGCTGCTGGCCGGCCACGAGACCACGGCTACCGGCCTGGCCTGGGCGCTGGAGCGGCTGGTCCGCAACCCGGGCGTGCTCGCACGGGCCACCGGGGCCGCCCGCAGCGGGGACACCGCCTACCTCGAGGCGGTGGTGACCGAGACCCTGCGCTCGCGTCCGGTGGTCCCCGACGTCAGCCGCCGGCTGGTGCGCGACTACCGCCTCGGCGAGCACCTGCTGCCCGCCGGCACCTACGTCGACCCCGGGATCGTGCTGGTGCACCGGTCGGCGGCGCGCTACCAGGACCCGGACCGCTTCGATCCCGAGCGGTTCGTCGGGAAGAGACCGGATCCGTTGATCTGGCTGCCGTTCGGCGGCGGGAACCGCCGCTGCCTGGGGGCGGCGTTCGCCGCCACCGAGATGCGGGTGGTGCTGGCGGAG
>JAKAXG010000543.1 GCA_021827225.1 Actinomycetes bacterium
GGTGGCGGCCCCGACCGCGGCCCGGCCGTGGCCGGTGACCACCACCGCCGGGGTCCCGCCGGGCAGGGACCCGCTGCGCTCCACGGACGCGATGGTTCCCACCCGGGCGAAGTGGCCCGGCTGGACGTCGGATCCCCCGGAGCGCCCCAGGCGGGGCACGATGACCAGCCGGTCGCCGGCACCGGCAGCCGCAGCCACCGCTTCACGGGCTTCGGCCGTCTCGAGCGCCAGGGTGATGGTCATTCCGGGGAACACCACGCCGGCCTCGAGGGGCAGGAGGGGAAGGGCGGAAGTGGCGATGGGAGGCATGAGCAGCTCCGTTCAGCTGTAATCGTGTAAGCGGAGTTCTCAACCGGAGCGGTGGGTCCGTTATTCCCCTGCCCCCGTCTGCCAGCATGAGCCCATGGACGCCGAAACGGGCAGGTTGCACCAGGCCGACAGGGGCGACCTGCCCTGGAGGAGGTGGGGCCCCTACCTCGCCGAGCGGGCCTGGGGCACCGTCAGGGAGGACTACTCGCCTGACGGCGACGCCTGGTCCTACTTCCCCTTCGAGCACGCCCACTCGCGGGCGTTCCGCTGGAACGAGGACGGCATGGCCGGCATCTGCGACGACCAGCAGACGATCTGCCTGGCCCTGGCCCTGTGGAACGGGCGGGACCCCGTCCTCAAGGAGAGGCCCTACGGCCTGACCGGCGAGCAGGGCAACCACGGCGAGGACGTGAAGGACTACTGGTGGTACCTCGACGCCACGCCCACCTCGTCCTGGCTGAGATGGCGCTACCACTACCCGCAGGCCCCGTTCCCCTACGAGGACCTGCTGCGCACCAACCGGGCCCGGTCGCGCACCGATCCCGAGTACGAGCTGCTCGACACCGGCGTCTTCGACGACGACCGGTACTGGATCGTCACCTGCACCTGGGCCAAGGGCGGCCCCGAGGACCTGCTCTGGCACGTAGAGGTGCGCAACGCCGGCCCCGACCCGGCCACCCTCGACGTACTGCCCACCGTGTGGTTCCGCAACCGCTGGTCCTGGACGGCCGACGCCGAGCGGCCGCAGCTGGCGGGGACCGGACCGGGGCTGATCGAGGTGAGCGACCCCACCATCGGGGACTGGCGGCTGGCCTTCGCCGGCGACGGCGAGGCCCTCTTCTGCGACAACGAGACCAACGACGCCAAGCTGTACGGCAACCCCGGCCCGGCCTTCCCCAAGGACGGGATCGCCGACCATGTCATCTCCGGTGCCGCCACCGTCAACCCGGCCCGGACCGGGACCAAGGCGGCGGTGCGCTACCACCTGTCCGTGCCGGCGGGCGGCCAGGCGGAGATCAGGCTCAGGTTCTGGAAACCGGGGGAGGGCGCCCGTCCCACCCCCACCGCCGCCGAGGGTGACCTGGAGCGGGGCTTCGAGCAGGTCCTGGCCGACCGCTCGGCCGAGGCCGACACGTTCTACGCCGGTCTCACGCCGGCCGGCGCTTCGCACGACGAGGCGCAGGTGCTCCGCCAGGCGGCGGCCGGGATGCTGTGGTCGAAGCAGTTCTTCCACCTGGACGTGTCCCGCTGGCTCTCGGGGGACCCGGCCCAGCCCAGCCCCCCGCCCGGCCGCGGAACCATCCGCAACGGCGACTGGCAGCACCTCAACAACCGCGACGTCATCTCCATGCCCGACCCGTGGGAGTACCCCTGGTACGCGTCATGGGACCTGGCCTTCCACTGCGTGGCCCTGGCCCATCTGGACCCGGAGTTCGCCAAACGGCAGCTGATCCTTCTCTGCCGGGAGTGGTACATGCACCCCAACGGCCAGCTGCCGGCCTACGAGTGGAACTTCAGCGACGTCAACCCACCCGTCCACGCCTGGGCCGCGCTGCGGGTCGCAGAGATCGACGCCGCCGCCCGGGCCGCCCGGGGCGAGGACCCCACACCCGATCACGGCTTCCTCGAGCGCATGTTCCACAAGCTGCTGCTGAACTTCACCTGGTGGGTGAACCGCAAGGACGCCGCCGGCAACAACGTCTTCGAGGGCGGCTTCCTCGGCCTGGACAACATCGGCCTGTTCGACCGCTCCAAGCCGCTGCCGGTCCCGGGCCGGCTCGAGCAGTCGGATGGCACCGCCTGGATGGCCACCTACTGCCTGAACCTGCTGGAGATGGCCCTCCGTCTGGCCGACCGCGACCCCGTCTACGAGGACGTGGCCACGAAGTTCTTCGAGCACTTCACCTACATCGCCCATGCCATGGAGAGCCAGGGCCTGTGGGACGACACCGACGGCTTCTTCTACGACGTGCTCCAGATGGACGGGGCCGCCTCGGTCCCGGTGCGGGTCCGCTCGATGGTGGGCGTCGTGGCCCTCTTCGCCGTGACCGTCCTGGATCCGGCCGTGCTGGCCCGGCTGCCTTCTTTCCGCCGCCGGCTGGAGTGGTTCGTGGAGAACAAGCCCGAGTACGCCGAGCACATCTCCCACATGACCGTCCCCGGCCGTGGCGACCGCCTGCTGCTGTCAGTGGCCGACCCGGACCGCCTGTCGCGCATCCTCTCCTACTGCCTGGATCCCGACGAGATGCTCTCACCCCACGGGGTGCGCTCGGTGTCGAAGCACTACGGCGCCGCGCCGTTCTCGATGAGCCTGGGCGGCGTCGAGGCGACCATCGACTACGAGCCCGCGGAGTCCACCAACTTCCTCTTCGGGGGCAACTCCAACTGGCGGGGCCCGGTCTGGTTCCCGCTCAACTACCTGCTGATCGAGTCCCTGGACCGCTACCACTCCTACTTCGGTGACGACTTCACCGTGGAGCATCCTTCCCGGTCCGGCACCCGCCTCCCACTGGGCTCGGTGGCCGACGACCTGGCGCGCCGCCTGACCTCTTTGTTCCTGACCTCTGCGGATGGAAGCAGGCCGGTGTTCGGCGGTTACACCCGGATGCAGACCGATCCGCGCTGGAACCGCCAGCTGTTCTTCCACGAGTACTTCCACGGCGACACCGGCGCCGGGCTCGGAGCGTCGCATCAGACGGGATGGACCGGCCTGGTGCTGGATCTGATAGCCGACCGGCGCCTGGGCGGGCGGGCGTGAGCGCCGGGGCGGCGCGTACAGTCGGCTGGCGATGACGACATCCAAGGAAGTGAGCGTCGAGACCGACCTCTCGGTCCGCTGGCTGATCGCCCGGTGGGCCCAGCTCGTGGACGACAGGGACTTCGAGGCGCTCGCCGAGCTGTTCACCGAGGACGGCCGGTTCCGGATCCTCGACCAGGACCTGACCGGCCGCCGGGCCATCAGCGACTGGCTGGCCACCATTCCGGGAACCATGTTCCACCAGGTCACCAACGTGGTGGTCAGCAACGGGTCGCAGCCCGGCGTCACCCACGCCGTGTCCGACGTCATGGTGGGCGGCCGGGGCGAGAAGGGCTGGTCCATATGGATGATGGCCCGCTACCACGACACCTTCACCGGCCACGGTCGCGACATCCGTCTCACGCAGCGCATCGTGACCGACCGCTGAACCGTGCCCGGCGGGGCCGGTTGGCGGCCACCGATGCTCGCCACCCTGCTGAAGCTGCCGGACGAGGAGGCGGTCCTGCGGCGGGGGGACTGGGTGTACGAGCGCAAGCTCGACGGCCTGCGCGGCATCGCGGTGCGCGACGGGGACCGGGTGGAGCTGTGGTCGCGCAACCATCTGTCGTTCAACTCCCGGTTCCCGGACCTGGTGGCCGCCCTCGGGCGGATCCCCGTGCCGGCCTTCGCCCTCGACGGTGAGATCGTGGCCTTCTCCGAGGGCCGGACCGACTTCCAACTCCTGCAGGCCGGCCCCGGCCCGGGCGGCGATCGGCCTGTATACGTGGCGTTCGACCTGATCTCGCTGCTCGGTCGGGACACCACCGGGATCCCCCTTGACGAGCGGTCCGATCTCCTGCGCCGGGCGGTGGGAGGTCACGGCCGGGTGTCGGTGTCGGAGCAGCTGACCGGCGAGCCCGCCGCCCTCCTCGACGCCGCGTGCCGGGCCGGCTGGGAGGGCCTGGTGGCCAAGCGG
>JAKAXG010000544.1 GCA_021827225.1 Actinomycetes bacterium
CTGGACCCCCCGGAATTCCGCAAGTACCGCAAGCTGATCAACTTGATCACCGCGCCGGCCGCCATCGAGGAGCTCTACGACAAGGTCGACTACTACACCACCTGGTTCATCGACCAGGTGATCGAGGCGGGAAGGTGCGACTTCACCGACATCATCGGTGTCCCGGCCATCGTCACGATCGACTGGTTGGGCCTGCCGACCGGTGACTGGCGCCGGTATGCCTCCGCTCACCACGCGACCCTGGCCGGGGTCCCCGGCAGCGAGGAATGGGAGCAGGCCACCAAGATCGATCTCCCGTACCTGTCCGAGGAGATGCGCAAGGTGATCAAGGCCAGGCGGGAGCACCCGACCAACGACGCCATCTCCTTCCTCCTCTCCCAGGAGATCGACGGGAGGCCGGTGACGGACTTCGAGATGTTCGCCATGACGGAGCTGCTGATCGCCGGCGGTACCGGCACCACCACGTCTCTGGTGAGCCAGGCTCTGGTGTGGCTGTACCAGCATCAGGACGTGAGGACCCGCCTCATCGAGCATCCGGAGCTGCTGGAGAGGGCCGTGGAGGAGTTCCTCCGGTACTTCTCCCCCACCCAGGCGCTCGCCCGGACCGTCACCCGTGACGCCGAGTTCCACGGCTGCCCGATGCACGCAGGCGACCGGGTCCTGCTGGCCTGGGCGTCGGCCAACCGCGACGACGCCGTGTTCGAGAATTCCGACGAGGTGGACATAGAGCGCTGGCCCAACCGCCACACGGCGTTCGGTGTGGGCGTGAACCGCTGCGCCGGATCCCACCTGGGCCGCCGGATGGCCAGGTCACTGCTGGGCCAGATCCTGGAGCGCATGCCCGACTACGTGGTCGACGTCGACTCCCTGGAGCGCTATCCGCACCAGGGCACCAACGTCGGTTTCCAGCGGATCCCCGCCACGTTCACTCCCGGGGTTCGCCGCCTGCCGGTCGGCGGCTGAGACGCCGGGAGGCCGTCCGTCTCCGGCCCCGGGCTACGCCCCGATGCCCCGCCGGGCGGATGAGGGCAGCCGGCGCAGCGGGGCCAGGTTGGGTGGCTGCCTGCTGGTCAGCCAGGCCCGGCACTCCTCGGGGGCCATGGCCTTGGCCAGGTACCAGCCCTGGGCCAGGTCGCAGCCGAAGCGATCCAGCTCCTCCCAGGTCTCGGCGTCCTCGACACCCTCGGCCACCACCGACAGGCCCATCACCCGGGCCAGCTCGATGGTGGACCTGACGATGGCCCGGTCGCCCTGGTCGCTGCACAGGTTGCGGACGAAGCTGCGGTCGATCTTCACCGTCTTCACCGGCAGCACCTTCAGCCGGGACAGCGAGGAGTAGCCGGTACCGAAGTCGTCGATGGCGATGCGCACCCCCAGGTCGCTGAGGCGGCGCAGGGTCCTCTCCGAGCGGTCCAGGTCCAGCATCATCGACGACTCGGTGATCTCCACGGTGAGATGCGCCGGGTTCACACCGGTGTCGACGATGAGCCGGCGCATCCGGTCCACCAGGGTGGAGTCGAACAGGCTGCGGGCCGACACGTTGACGCCCATGGTGACGTCATAACCCTCGTCGTGCCAGCGCCTCAGTTCCTCCAGGGCCGTGCGGAACACCCACCACGTCACCGGTTCGATGAGCCCGGTCTGCTCGGCCACCGGGATGAACTCGTCCGGGGGCACGAATCCCAGGTCGGGATGGCGCCAGCGGAGCAGCCCCTCGAAGCCGGTGACGATCCCCGACCTGATATCGGCGATGGGCTGGTACCACAGCTCCAGCCCCTCGTTGTCCACCGCCCTCTGCAGCTCGGTCGCCAGCACCAGCCGGCGGGTGGAGTGGTGGTCGATCTTCGGCTCGTAGACCACGATCCCCCGGCCCCTGCTCTTGGCCGAGTACATGGCCACGTCGGCCCGCTTCAGCAGGATGGCCGGGTCCTCCCCGTGGAGGGGTGCCAGCGCCACCCCCATGCTGGCCCGGAGGGTGAGGACCATGCCGTCCACCTCGATGGGCGCTCCGACCGCATCCTGGAGCTTGGCCGCCAGGGCCGCCACCTGGTCGGTCCCGGTCGCGGCCGGGACCACGAAGGCGAACTCGTCTCCACCCAGGCGGGCGGCCAGCCGGGACCGGCCCACCGCCACGTTCACCCGGGCGGCGACGGCCTTGAGGATGGCGTCGCCGGCGTGGTGGCCGAGGGTGTCGTTGATCTCCTTGAACCCGTCGAGGTCCATGAGCATCACCGCCACCAGCCGCCCGTCCTTGCGATTCTTGATGGCGGCCGACACCACCTGGCTGAGCAGGGTCCGGTTGGCCAGGCCGGTGAGGCCGTCGTGGTAGGCCTGGTGCTCCCGGGCCGCCACCTCCACCCGCAGGCGGTCCAGCCGGGCGCAACTCGTCAGTGCCGTCGCCAGGTGGGCGGCCAGCGCCTCGAGGAGCGGCACATCTTCGGGATCGAAGGAGACCAGTTCGTTGCCGAGGCGATCGGCGGCGATGAGCACCCCGTGGTGATCGTCGGCCATGGTCACTGGCGCCAGAATGGCATCCCGGAAGCCATGAGTCTCCAGGTACGGGCTCTGCTGTCCCCGCTTCAGTAGGACCGGATGGCGACCAGAGATGACGTCATGTTCGAGAGGGTCAAGGGCACCAATCTCCCTGATCAGGGTCCCGTCGGCACCGAGGGAGTAGCGGGATGCTCCCGCTGTCTGTTCCATACACAGGTACACCCGCTCTGAGTGCAGGATCGGGGCCACCTCGCTCAGCGCGGCCGTCAGAACTTCAGCGTGCTCCGACAGGTCAGCAAGCCTTACGGTGAAATCGTACAGCGCCCGCTGGTCGGCGTAGCGCTGCCGCAGCCGGGATCCCGCCGCCTGCCAGCGACCCACGACCAGGCCCGGGCCAGCCAGTACCAGCAGCGTCCACGGTTCGGTCCAGTAGGCCTCCAGGGCGATGATGATCAACATCGCCGTTGGAGGGAGGCTCACCCAGACTTGACTGGCGAGGTCGCGGACGTACGCCCTATCGGGGGACGTCCCAGACGCGAATAGGGCAGCGGAGACCCATAGGCTCGTGCAAACGTCGTAGGCGAGCAGTGCGACGAGCAGGGCGATCCAGCCACGTGGGGTCACGGGGCTGGCGCCAGCCAGCAGGTTCTGCAGCACGATCAGCGACAGCGCCAGAGCACCGGCCTGGTTGGCAACGTTGAAGAGGGCCCTGACCGGCTTGTTTCGCTGCGAAATTTCGGTGATCGCCACAGCCGCCGCCACAGCAGGAAGCACAGCGGCCGTCGGGGTGAGCACGGCACCGAGGAGTATCGGGAAGCAGGAGAGGTCAGTCTTCATCGACTGCCGACGCACATGAACGCGAGCCGGCATCAGACACAGGACAATCACTCCACCGGCCACGACCTCCCACGGCAGGGGGTGGGCCACCTTCCATTGCGGCTTACTCGAAGTCGCGACCACCGCCAACAATGCAGATTGGATAACGAGCAGACCCAAGACGACCCACACCCACCGCGGTGCCGACCACATCGTGATCAGTCGTCTTCGACGTGCTGCCCCTGCCGTCACCGGTCGTCCTTAATCTGTCCAGCCCGCCCCTGGCGTAGCCGTCCTGCCGACTAGTGGGCGCACACCTTCCACCGTCGACCTTTGGCTGCGAGCCTACACCGTCTCGCTGTAAGGGGACTACCCAAAGTCAATATCGTGAAATTCCTGCTGGTCCTGTAGTGTTATCGTCGAAGGCAGAAGAAGACGAAAAAGGGACATCGGAGTTCAAGATCCGGCTTTTTCTGCTGTCAAAGCCCACCCCCGGAAAGTAAGCCCGGGCAGAAGGGGCAAAAAGTAATGGCCTTAGATCTCAGCCATGCGGGGAGGAGGTGACCGAAAGGTGTTCAACGTCAGGTGGGGCTGAGGTCGGTTTGCAGACCGACCCCAGCCTTTGCACTGACCCTGTGAGCCCCCACGCTTTCCAGAACCTGGCGGCTCCTCTGGGTCAAATGTTCTTGTTGTCTATCGGGTGGGATCAC
>JAKAXG010000545.1 GCA_021827225.1 Actinomycetes bacterium
CTCCATCGGCCGGCGGGGGGTGTTGAGCCACACGTCGCTGCCCTGGTAGAGCATGCGGGCCACCGAGATGTCGTAGTCCTCCACGAATGCGAAGCGGTGCCGGACGGATGGGTCCCGGGAGAAGCGCACGATCTGGGCGATCATGTCCTTGCCCAGGTCGTCGGCCGGGTGGGCCTTCCCGGCGAAGACGAACTGCACGGGACGGTGCTCGTCCAGAAGGAGGGCACGGAGCCGCTCGGGCTGGGAGAGCAGCAGCGTGGCCCGCTTGTAGGTGGCGAACCGGCGGGAGAACCCGATGATCAGGTACCGGGGGTCGAGCACATCATCCACCCAGTCCATGTCGGTGACCGACACGTCGCGCTCCCGGAGCGACCGGCGGAGACGCTCCCGGACGAAGTTGACGAGGGCCTCCCGGCCCTGCTCCCGGGCCCGCCACAGCTCGTCGTCGCGGGCGTCGTCGATGCGGCTCCACTCCTCGGGCCCGGCGTCGTCCCACGCCGGCGAGACGTACTTGGAGTAGAGGTCGTCCATCTGCGACGACACCCAGGTGCGCCCGTGGACGCCGTTGGTGATCGAGGTTATGGGCACCTCGGAGGTCGGTACCGGCGGCCACAGTCCCTGGAACATCTCCCGGCTGGTCCGGCCGTGCAGCTTGGCCACCCCGTTGGACCGGCCCGCCAGGCGAAGCCCCATGACGGCCATGTTGAACGGGTCCGCGGGGTTCTCGCCGGGGAAGTGCCCGAGCGACATCAGGGTGTCCATCGACACCCCGCACTCCTCGGCCCAGCCGGAGAAGTACCGCTCCATGAGCTCCCGGGGGAAGCGGTCGATGCCCGCCGGCACCGGGGTGTGGGTCGTGAAGACCGTCCCGGCCCGCACCGCCTCGATGGCTTCCTCCCAGGACAGGCCATCGCCGGTGATCAGCTTGCGGATCCTCTCCAGGCCCAGAAAGCCGGCGTGGCCCTCGTTGGTGTGGAACACCTGGCTCTCCACCCCGAGCGTCTCGAGGGCCCGCACCCCGCCCATGCCGAGCAGGATCTCCTGGCGTATGCGGTGCTCCCCGCCGCCGCCGTACAGACGGTCGGTGACCGATCGCAACTCCGTGTCGTTCGGGTCGACGTCTGCGTCGAGCAGGTACAGCTTGACCCTGCCCACCTGAGCCAGCCAGACCTGTGCCTCGAGGCTGGAGCCCGCCAGGTCCACCGATATCCGGGTGCCGTCCACCAGTTCCAACGCCATGGAGTGCGGGTCGAGGATCGGGTACCGCTCCTCCTGCCATCCCTCGGAGTCGAGGTGCTGGCGGAAGTAGCCCATCCGGTACATGAGCCCCACCCCGACCAGGGGGACCCCGAGGCTGCTCGACGCCTTCAGGTGATCTCCGGCCAGGACCCCCAGACCGCCGGAGTACTGGGGCAGGGCCTCGGCGATGCCGAACTCCGGCGAGAAGTAGGCGACGCTCCGCAAGGCCCCCCCGCCGGCGCTCTGGAACCAGCGGGGACCCTCGAGGTAGCGGCGCAGCTCGGCGTGCAACTCGTCGAGGAAGCCCATGAACGCCGTGTCCGCCGTCAGCTGGTCCAGGCGGTCCCGGCCGACCAGGCTGAGCAGCCGGACCGGGTCGTGGAAGGTCAGCTCCCAGATCTGCGGGTCGACCCAGCGGAACAGATCCCGGCTCTGCTTGTCCCAGGACCACCGCAGGTTGAACGCCAGCTCCTGGAGGGGAGCGAGGGCCTCCGGAAGGCGGGCCCGGACGGTGAAGCTGCGGAGAGCTCTCATGCCGGCAAAACCTACCCGAGCCCCGGACGCCTGCCTGCCGCGCCCGGCCGACCCGCCACCGGCGCCCCTGCGCCGAGGAGCGCCCCCAACCCCACCCCGGCCCCTCGCCGGCCGGCGGCGGGATTCCCCCTCCGGCGGTGGGGGTAGCGTGAGTGGTGTGACCGGACGCCTCGTGATCGAGGACATCAGGCCTCGGACCCCAGGGTGCACTCGTTCCCCAGCGAAGGCGGTCGTCGGCGAGGAGATCAGGGTGACCGCGGTGATGTTCCGCGACGGGCACGACCCGATCGCCGGGCGGGTCCTCCTCTACGCCGACGGCTCCCCCGACCCGGTGGCCGAGTCCCCGCTGGAGCCCCTGGGCAACGACGAGTGGGAAGCGTCTGTGGTCCCCGGCCGGCTGGGCCGGCACCGGATACAGGTGCAGGGCTGGACCGTCCGGTTCGGGATGAGCGGCCCCACCCTCGACGTGCACAGCGCTCTCGACCTGACCTCATCGGACCCGGTCGACCTCTGGGTGGACCGGGAGAGGGCCCTGTTCGGGGCGTGGTACGAGCTGTTCCCCCGCTCCTTCGGCGGCTTCAAGGGCGTGATCGAGCGGGTGCCGGAGCTGGCCGCCATGGGGTTCGACATCCTCTACGTGCCACCGATCCACCCGATCGGCCACACCTTCCGAAAGGGCCCGAACAACACGCTCGAGGCCGGCCCCGACGACCCGGGCAGCCCGTGGGCCATCGGAAGCGAGGAGGGGGGCCACACCGCCATACACCCCGAGCTCGGCACCGAGGACGACCTGTCGGCGCTCATCGCCGAGCTGCGGGCCAACGGCATGGAGCTGGCCCTGGACTACGCGCTGCAGTGCTCGCCCGACCACCCGTGGGTGCGCGAGCACCCGGAATGGTTCCACCACCGCCCGGACGGCACCATCGCCTGCGCCGAGAACCCGCCCAAGATCTACCAGGACATCTACCCGCTCAACTTCTGGCCGGAGAAGGAGAGCGACCGGCAGGCCATGTGGCAGGCGTGCAGGGACATCCTCGATCACTGGATCTCGTTCGGTGTCAGGATCTTCCGGGTCGACAACCCCCACACCAAGCCCACCGCCTTCTGGGAGTGGGTGATCGAAGAGGTCCACGCCGAGCACCCCGACGTGATATTCCTCGCAGAGGCCTTCACCCGTCCCCACGTCATGGCCAAGCTCGCCGAGGCCGGCTTCAGCCAGAGCTACACCTACTTCACCTGGCGCACCGAGCAGCACGGGCCGGAGGGCATCTGGGCCTACATGGAGGAACTGGCCCACGGGCCCAAGGCGGACTACATGCGACCGAACTTCTGGCCGAACACCCCGGACATCCTGTCGGGGCCGCTGCGCAACGGGCCGCCCAGCGCCTTCGCCCTCCGCCTGGTCCTGGCCGCCACCCTGAGCCCGAGCTACGGCGTCTACAGCGGCTACGAGCTCTACGAGAACCAGCCGGCGTCGCCGGCCAACGAGGAGTACCTCAACTCGGAGAAGTACGAGATCCGCCACCGGGACTACGACCAGCCCGGGAATCTGGCACCGTTGATGTCGGCACTCAACAGGGTGCGCCGCTACCATCCGGCGCTGGCGCGGTTGAGATCCCTGCGCATGTGCCCCACCAGCAACCCCCAGATCGTCGCCTACACCAAGTCCAGCGACGACGGGCGCGACCGGGTGCTGACGGTGGTCAACCTGGACCCGTGGAACGCCCAGGACGCCACAGTCGAACTCGACCTAGAGGCCCTGGGTCTGCCGCTCTACGATCCCTACCTGGTGTACGACGAGCTGTCGCATGAGACCTTCTCGTGGAGAGGCCCCCGCCCCTACGTGCGGTTGGACCCGCAGCAGCGGGTAGCCCACGTGTTCTCCTTGAACCTGAGCGCGGATACTGCATGACGCCGAAGAAGAACTGGTTCCAGACCAGCGTCTTCTACGAGGTGCTGGTCCGGGGCTTCTACGACGGCAACGGGGACGGTACCGGGGACCTGGCCGGGCTCACGTCCAAGCTCGACTACCTGCAGTGGCTCGGTGTCGACTGCCTGTGGCTGCTGCCCTTCTACCAGTCGCCGCTCCGCGACGGCGGCTATGACATAAGTGACTTCTGGACCATCCTGCCGGAATACGGTGACCTGGCCGACGCCGTGGAACTGATCGAGGAGGCCCACAAGCGGGGCATCCGCATCATCGCCGACCTGGTCATGAACCACACGTCCGACCAGCATCCGTGG
>JAKAXG010000546.1 GCA_021827225.1 Actinomycetes bacterium
CCCTCCAGCCTCCGTCCGGTCCCAACTCCTCGACGGCCGGGGCGTGCCCCTTGGCCGTGACCAGCCCGAGGAGGTAGGAGCGCAGGCGTCGCCCGGCCGGGGTGGGAAGGCGCGCCTGCAACTCGGCGAGCACCCCCGCCCGCAGGTCCCGGTAACCGGTCTGCTGGGCCAGCAGTACCGTGTCACGCCCGCGGCGGCGGGCCTCTGCCAGGCGGCCCCGGCCGGCCCGGAGGGCGGCCGCCGCCCCGTCCCGGCGGGCCTTGTCGAGTAGATCAGCCGCCTGCCTGGACGACGACGACAGGACGGCTGCCGCTTCGGCCCGGGCCGCAGCGAGGGTCGCTCCGGCGTCCCGGGCCGCGGCGGCGCGAAGCGCCGTCCCCACCGGCGCCAGCTCGTCCTCCCAGGCGGCGGGCTCCGGGGGGTCGAGCTGGACCGGGCCGAAGCGGCGGGCGCTCATTCCCCGATCACCACCTGCATGAGCGCCGGGGAGGGGGGCTTCCGGCCGGCCAGCATGGCTGCGCAGCGGGGGGTGAGGATGGCCAGCACCACGTCGGGGGGCAGGGCCGACCACGCCGCCACGGCCGCCTCGGAGTCCTCCGCGACCAGCACGCCGGCCCCCGCCAGGCCGTAGCAGCGGACCACCACCCCCTCACCGATGGCGACGATCCGGCCCACCGTCACGCCTTGCCGATCAGGATGATGGCTATGACCAGTCCGTAGATGGCTATCCCCTCGGCCAGCCCCACCACCACCATCGCCCGCCCGAACACCTCGGGTCGCTCGCTCATGGCGGCCAGGGCGGCGGAGCCCGTGTAGGCCACCGCGATGGCGGCCCCGATCGAGGAGCCGGCCACCGCTATGGCGGCGCCGATCAGGGCCTGGCCGCTGTAGCTCTTGGCGGTTTCGGTGACTGTCGCCGCGTACCCGGGGCTGGCCTGGAGGGCGAGGACCACCAGGACCCCGGCCCCGAGCAGGAAGGCCGCGTTGACGGCTTTGAGGAGGCGGATCCCCTTCGAGGGGTGGCTCCGCAGCAGCCGTGTGGCTCCGGCCGCGAACGCCGCCACGAGCGGCAGACCGATCATCCAGGTGAGCACGTCGCCTCCTCCTTCTGTTCCTCGTCTCGCCGGGCCAGCTGCCACGGCCGGAACGGGCGGCCCTCGTCGATGAACACCCGTGAGAACATCTCGTAGTACTCGAGACGCAGGGCCTGCACCGCGGCTACCAGCCCCTCGAGGGCGAAGGCGGCGGCGTTCCCCACGGCGAACAGGGTGGCCGACGCCACCCACAGGGCCGGCCCCCGGGACCACAGAGCGGTGGTGCCCGCCCATATGACCTGACCGAGCGCGGCGTGGGTGAGCCCGAAGGCCGCCAGCCGGGAGAACGAGACGGTGTTGGAGCCGATCCGCAACGTCGCGTCGAACATCTCGACCGCCCCCTGAAGCACCCCGCTGCCCCTGCCGCCCGCCGCGACCACGCATCCTCCGAATCCGGCCACCAGCCCCGCCCCGGCGACCACGGCGCCGGTCACGGCGAGGACCGGGACGTGATAGACGACTCCGATCAGCGCCAGCGCCAGGCCGGCGTAGAGCGCCGCTCCGGCCGCGCCGGGCAGGGCCACCAGGGTCGGGACCGGCCCGCTCTCGCGCCAGCGGTTGACCGTGCCCAGCCCGTAGGAGACGGCCAGGAGCAGCCCCCCCGTCACGAGGGCGACGGCCAGCAGGGTGGTGGGGTGATCGAGGGGGCGGGTCCACAGGACCGGGACCAGCCCGGTGGGGCCGAACGCCTCTCCGTACAGGAGCCCGGCGAGGGCGCTCGCCGCCCCGCAGCCGATCACGAGCGACGACACCGGGGCCCATCCGGACAGCCGGGCCGGTCGGCGCCAGCGGATGGCCAGCCCCAGTCCCAGCAGGAGGAGGCCGTGGCCCACGTCGCCGAACATCATCCCGAACATGAGGACATAGCTCAACCCGGCGACGACGGACGGGTTCACGTCGCGGTAGGGGACCGTGCCATAGGTGTCGACCAGCGGCTGGAACGCCCCGGACGCTCCCCGCCCGGCGATCAGCGTCGGCGGCTCGGATCCCGGACGGGTGGGCAGCCTGACCAGCGACCCCCCGAGGGGGGCAAGTGACCGGGCCACGCCGGCGACCCGTGCCGCCGGGCACCATCCGGTCGTGGCGGCCACGGGCCCGGAGCGGACCATCCGGGCCAGGACCTCGTCCACGCCGGCGCCGTTGCGGCCCTCTCCCGGCGTCCCGCTCCCGGCGGCGTCGAGTTCCACCTGGCCGGACTGGCCGAGCGACGACAGCACCGCATGGGCCTGCTCGGCCGGGGCGATCAGGGCTACCCTCTCCATGCGTTCGGGTTCGGACAGCTCAGGCCACGGCACCGAGGAGGTCCTCCCAGCCGTCCCGTCCCTCAGGGGCGGCGGAAAGCGCCAGCGCCGCCCGGACCCGCCAGGCGTCCACGGCCAGCAGTCCCACCACCCCCGCTGTCGCCTCCGGCCCGGGCCTGCCGCCCGCCGTCATGGCCCGGGCGCGCTCGGCGACCTGGTGCCACCATCGGAGCCAGGCCTCCTCCAGCCGGTCCGCTCCGAGGGTGTCCGGTTCCCGCCCGATCAGTTGCTGCAACCGGTGACGGGTCGCCGGGCTGACCCCGGCCTGAACCCCCGACGCCTCCAGGTGCGCCGCCAGCAGCTTCGCTGCCTCCCTGGCCCAGGATCCGGCGGCCGGGACCTCGTCCCACACCCGGTAGGCCCACTCCACTGTCATCGCCAGTCGGACCGCGGCCGGGTCGGCGCTTCCGGGGTCCCCCCAGCGCGAGTGGCCCAGGACCGCCCGCACCTGGTCCGGGCTGCGGGCCGGGCGGAGGGCTCTCCATGCGGTCGACAGCGAGCCCAGTTCGAACGGGGCGGGCCGGTCCGCACCTTCCAGCGACAGCAGGAGATCCACCGTGTTCGCCACCTCGAAGCCGGCGGCCAGGGACCGGATCGGACTGCTGCGGAGCGGTGTCTGCCACCCGGCCAGGATGCGGAGGTGCCAGAGGAGGGTGGCAGACACCGCCCGCTGGGCCGCCGCTAGGTCCATGCCGGGGGTCACCGCGTAGCCGTAGGGTGTGGTGGACAGCAGCCGGACGGCCTCGGGAACGGCACCGGCCCCCGCCAGGCGCCGCGCCGTGCCGGCCCCGACCCGGCGCTGCAGCAGGGCCTTGCCCCGGATCCACCCGGCCACGTCGCCGGCGCCCGTCACCGGTCGTCCCCGCCGGGCAGGGCCAGGATGTGGTCGACTATTCGGTCCCGCAGGGCCTCCACCCGCCCCGGCAGGACCGACCGGATCCGCTCCGCTTCTGACCGGGCGGCGTCCTGTATCCGTACCGCCCGGTGCTCGATGCGGTCGGACTCGCGCCTGGCCTCCTCTGAGGCCACCCGTGGTGCCTGCTCGCCGGCTTCCGCCAGGGCGAGGGCCGCGTCCTCCCGGGCCCGCCGGAGGGTGTCAGCCGCCTCCTCAGAGGCTCTCTCCGTCAGGCGGCGGCATTCGTCGACCACCGGTTGCAGCGCTGATAACACGCCGGCCAGTTCCTCTTCCATCTCGGCCCGGCGATCGACCGGTACCCCGGCCGGCGGCGCCGGCCCGGGGACGCCGTGACGTTGGAGTCGGCGCAGGAGCCGGGAGGTCGACAGCACCAGGGCGAGTGTGGGCGATGACCGATTCCTCCGGCCAGGGCCCAAGGTCATGTGTCGTCATGACCTTGGGCCCTGGCCGGGGGGCCGGGTCCCTCGTAGCGTCGAGGACCGGGTGAGAGCCATGAATGTTCACGAACCGCAGTTCATAATCCGTGACGCGCTGCGCCGGCTGGCCGAGGAGGCCAGGCAGAGAGCCGGCGCCCTCCCGACCGGGACGGCCGAGCACGACTTCTACGTCGGAGTGATCACCGCGGCGCAGGACCTGGCCGGGCCGGTGCCATCCAAAGCGGCCAACTGGTCCGCTCTGAGAGACCGGTCCGCGGCCTTCCGGGACG
>JAKAXG010000547.1 GCA_021827225.1 Actinomycetes bacterium
GGCCGCTGCAGGGGTGACCGACAGCCTCGAGGCCGTCTTCCGGCGCGAGGCCGGACGCTGCACCGCCACCCTCATCCGCCTCCTCGGCGATATCGACCTGGCCGAGGAGGCGGTGGCGGAGGCGTTCACCATCGCCGCCGAGCAGTGGCCGGTCCGGGGGCTCCCACCGAACCCGGGCGGATGGATAACCACCACCGCCCGCAACCGGGCCATCGACCGGCTACGCCGGGAGGCGACCCGCACAGATCGGCATCACGCCGCCCACCGACTGCATTCAGAGGCCATGGAGCCAGACCACAATCCCGAAATCGCCGACCTGGACGCCTTCGTCGACGTCGTGGCCGACGACCAGCTGCGCCTCATGTTCCTCTGCTGTCACCCGGCCCTGGCCGCCGACGCCCAGGTGGCGCTGACCCTCCGTCTGCTCGGGGGCCTGGAGACCGCAGAGATCGCCCGGGCCTTCCTCGTCCCGGAGACGACCATGGCCCAACGCATCGTCCGGGCCAAGCGCAAGCTGCACGACAACCACGCCACCTACCGCATCCCCCGGGCTGCCGACTTGCCCGACCGGCTCGCCTCTGTGCTGGGTGCCATCTATCTGATCTACACCGAGGGCCACACGGCCACGACGGGTACGAGCTTGACCCGGACCGACCTTTCGACAGAGGCGATCCGGATCGGCCGGGTCCTTGTCGCGCTCATGCCCGACGAGGCTGTGGGCCTGCTGGCCCTGATGCTGCTGACCGAGGCCCGCCGCCCCGCCCGAGAGGACTCACTCGGGTCGATGGTCCGCCTTTCCGAGCAGGACCGCGGCCTCTGGACACGGGCCCTCATCGAGGAGGGCCACGACCTGGTACGGGCCTGCCTGCGTCGCAACCAGCCGGGACCATTCCAGCTCCAGGCGGCCATCGCGGCGGTGCACGCCGACTCGCCGTCGGCCGAGGCGACCGCCTGGTCCCAGATCGTCACCCTGTACGACCAGCTTTACGCCATCCGGCCCAACCCAGTCGTGGCCCTGAACCGGGCCGTGGCGGTTGGCTCCCTTGAGGGCCCATCGGCCGGACTCGAAGCGCTGACCCGAGTTGATCTCGATGGCTACCAGCCCTACCACGCCGCACGAGCGGACCTGCTGGCCCGGGCCGGGCGCACCGACGAGGCGCTCGCCGCCTACACCCGAGCCATCGAACTGACGTCGAACCAAGCGGAGCGGGAGTTCCTCGAACGACAGCGGGACAACATCGCCGACAGCGAGCTTTGACCGGTGCCGCCATTGCTCATCACCTCCCGGAACAGAACTCGTCCGCTGCCGCAGACTTTCTCCTAAACCGGGAGGTAGGCACTGCGCGCGTTGGGAACCCCGAGTATCCCGATAAGACTGAACTGCCTAGGCGCACTCGGTCTCCCCGAACGCCGGGATGGAGCTATGTCCGGGTTTCCGGCGGAAGCTGATGGGGCCGAGGCGTGTGCGGCCGACGAATACGCAGCGTCGTGTCCGAGAGCGGAACGGAGAAGTGCCCGGAGGGAGACGCTTGGTCGAGCAGGGCTCGCAGGTCGGCTTCGAAGCGAGCCAGCTCGCTTCCGAAAAGGTGAGGTGCGGTCGACGACGCGGAGAAAACCCAGGCGACAAGATCGTCGGTGCGACGATCGAGCACCCTGGTGTCGTTGACCCGTACCTGCTCCTCCGGGAGGAAGCCGGCCGCTTGGAATATCGCGTCCTCGCCGCTGGGCGAGGTGTTGCGCCGGCCCTGTCCCGCCCGTCTGTCGGGACCGAGGAAGCGGCGGCGCAGGCCGTCGATCTCCTGGAACGGTACCGGGGGGTGAGGACAAACGGCCGCGTTGCCGCCGACGCCGTCACGACCGGGGTCGACCTGTACCACCGCCCCGTTCGGTTCGACCATGGAGCGAGCGGCGGCAGCCACCTTCGGGCGGTCCATCCAGTGAAAGGACTGGGCGAAGGTGATCACCCTGAACTTCCCCAATCCGGCGGGCAGATCTTCGGCCCGCAGACAAACCCACGAGACGTTCCCAACCCCCTCCTCGGCGGCGGCCATCCGAGCTTCCCGGAGCATTCCGGCGTCAGGGTCGAGTCCGACCACAGCCCCGAAGAGATGAGCGAGCCGCAGGGCGATGATGCCCGGTCCGCAACCGACGTCGAGCAGGCGGCCTTGTCCGTCAAGAGCGAGCACCTTCGCCAGCGAGTCCGCGAGACCCTCGGCGTAGGGGATCCGGCCACGCCGGTAGTACCGGGCAGTCCCTTCAAAGAGGCTCTGATCCCACGTCCAGTCCTCCCACCCGAACCGAACATCCTCAGTCGCGCCTTCGTCGGCTACCACCCTGACATCGTCCCATAAGACCCCATCCCGAGCACCACCTATCCGCGCCAACGGCATCGCCCCGATCGCCGGATGGGACGACTCTCTAGACCTTCCCGAGCCCGGGGTCTCAAGGTTGAGGCGGTTCAGACCGCCGCGCGTGAGAACGTCACGTGCGTCACTCCGCTTGGGGACGAGACTGTCTCCACGTCGTAGCCGTTCTCGAGGCCCTCCAGTCCGTCCCAGACACGAACGCCTCGGCCCAACAGGATCGGAACGACCACGATATGCATGTGGTCGACGAGCCCGGCCGTGACGAAGTCGCGGACCATCGTAGGACCTCCGCCGATGCGCACGTCTTGATGGCCGGCAGCCTTGCGGGCCGTCTCGAGCGTGTCGGCGGGCGAAGCGTCGATGAAGTGAAACGTCGTACCGCCCCCCATCTCGATCGATGGGCGCCGGTGATGGGTGAGGATGAACGTCGGTGTATGAAACGGCGGGTTGGGACCCCACCAGCCCTTCCACTCCGGGTCCTCCTGCCATCCGGGCGGGCCGAACTTGCCGGCACCCATGATCTCGGCGCCGATGCCGGGAGTGGACTTTCGGGCCAGAGCGTCGTCGATGCCAGCGCTGCCTCCAGGCTGGCCCAGCAGCTCGCGGCGGCCCCACCGGGTGGCGAACATCCACTCGTGAAGGCGGTGACCGGCGTGACCGAACGGTGCCTCGAGGCTCAGACCCTCGCCAGTACCGAATCCGTCCAGCGAAACAGAGAAGTTGTGGACGCGGGCGAGGGACACGGCGTGTCCTCCTTTGTGGATCGGAACTCAGGTCTGGTTGGTGGTGCAGCACAAGGTAAAGCGATCTATCGGTGCCGGAGTTCAGACTCCTCCCAGCACCGAAACTCATCGGATCAGCAATGTCCAACCCCGCGCTCGGACGGTCAGCGATGTCTGCCTGCACGGACCGGGAGGCCAGAACCGACGCCACGGTGATGTGCTGGCTGGAGCTAGCGACAGAGAGCGCCGAAGAACTCCCCCCAATATGTCGTCTTCCGCTATCCCAGTATCACAGAGCCGGCGCGTCCTCCATCGCCGGCTGCCGGACGCTCGAGTCGGCTCTCGACGCTGTTGAACATTATGCTCGGCGGAACATGATAAGCTACAAAAGGTGCTGAGGGCGCTGATCGATGCCGAATCGGCAGTCGAGGGGCCGGCTCAGGGGAAGGTACGTAGGGAACGTTCTGGTGCCGGTCCAGTTGCTATCGGCAGGCTGCTTGGATGGACGTAACCGTCGCCCCGGTTTCAGCCGAAGACTGCGATGCCTTCGTTACCGCCGTCCGAGCGAGCCGCAACCTTCACTATCCGTGGATCAACCCGGCGGATAGCGCGGAGCGCTTCGAGGAGTGGTTGGGGCATCTTGGCCGGGATGATCAAGAGGCGTACCTCATCCGTCACGAGTCGTGTGGCGACCTGGTGGGTTGGGTGAGTGTGAGCAACATCGTCCGTCGGGCCTTTCAGTCTGCCCATCTGGGATACGGCGCCTTCTCGTCGCACGCCGGACGCGGTCTCATGACGCAGGGTCTCGGCGCGGTGATCGATGGCGCCTTCCAGAAGATGGGGTTGCACCGCCTCGAGGCGAACATCCAACCGACCAACAACGGATCACTGGCACTAGTCAGAAGACTGGGTTTCGAGCGGG
>JAKAXG010000548.1 GCA_021827225.1 Actinomycetes bacterium
CGGTCATCACGGGGGCCGCGCTCATCCACGTGGTGATGAGCTACTGCGACACCATCACCTTCTCCTTCACCTCCGACCGGGAGATCCTGCCCGACCCGGCCCGCTACGCCGACTGCCTGCGCCGCTCCTTCCGGGACCTGGAGGACGCCACGGGCTGAACCACCCGGCGTCGAGCCACGGGCTGAAGCACCCGGCCCCGAACCCACCCCGGCCGGGCCGCGCCGCTAGGCCATCCGGTCGGACCCGTGGCCGGCCCGGACGTAGGCCAGGAAGTGCTCGACCGCCCGCACGGTGTAGAGCGTGCGGACCGAGGCGTAGATGTCGAAAGCGTGCTGGGCCCGGGGCAGCTCGCCGTAGACCACCGGATGGGGGGAGTTGGCCCGCAGCGCCCGGGCCAGGCGCCGGGCCCCGTCCACCGGGACCAGGCTGTCGTTGGTGCCGTGGAGCAGCATCATCGGCGGGGCGTCACCGCCGCGCTCCTCGGCCCAGAACAGCGGCGAGGCCCGCCGCCACCGGTCCCGGTCGGCGACCGGGGAGGACTTGAGGACCAGCCTCTCCATGTGGCGGACCGACCCGGCCGGGCCGCCCCGGCCGTCCCAGTCGAGCAGGTCGTACACCCCGTAGAACGGCACGGCGGCCTGCACCGTCGTGTCGGCGTCCTCGAAGCCGGGCTGGAATTCCGCCTCGTTGGCCGTGAGGGCGGCCAGGGCGCTCAGATGGCCACCCGCCGAGCCCCCGGTGATCACCACGAAATCCGGGTCGCCCCCGTAGTCGGCGATGTTGCGCTTCACCCAGGCGATGGCCCGCTTCACGTCCACGATGTGGTCGGGCCAGGTGGCGCGGGGGCTGAGCCGGTAGGAGATGGGCACGCACACCCATCCGGCGCTGCGCAGGCGGTCCATCAGGGGGTAGGCCTGGTGGCGGGTGTCGCCCATCACCCACGCCCCGCCGGGGACCTGGATCAGCACCGGGGCCCGGTCGCCCGGGCGGATCTCCTCGCTGGCCCAGACGTCCAGGCGGTTCCTCTTGCCGGCCGGCCCGTAGCTGATGCCCGACGCCCGGAGCCGGCTGCGCCGGGTGAGCCAGGTGGGCAGCGCCGCCCAGGGGTTGATCCGCGGCCCCTCGTCGGGCTGCAGACCGGCGGCCGCCGCCCGGTCCGGGTAGTCCGGGCCCAGCCCGGCCAGCAGCGCCTCCTCCAGCACCCCCTTCGACGCCACCGCGGTGCGCTGGAGGCTCAGCAACCCGGCCGCGCTGGCCGCCTGGGCCCCCAGACGCAGCAGGCCCGGCCCGCTCCTCCAGCGACCGTCGCGGGAGGCCCGGGCGGTCAGGGCGGTCTGAACGGCGAGGGTCAGCAGCGGCAGCTCCGACACGTGCCAGCCCATTGCGAAGGCCCACCCGCCGGCCGGCTGGCCGAACGAGACCGGCCGCAGGGCGTTCGCCGTGGGGGCCAGGGGCAGGACGGCCCGGGCCACCTCCACGGCGGTGGTCGGCACCCGGGGGCGGCTGTTGGCGGTTCTGACAGATCGGCGCACCGGCCCAATATCTCCGATGGGATCCCTCCTGGTCACATCGAAACACGGCCCGAACCCTCCCCGGGGCGTATCCAGGAGCCCTTTACCGGGTACTTTTGGTGGATGGGCCGGTCTGGCGTCGACCGTGAGGACTTCCGCCAGCGCGCCGATCGGGCCGTTCTGGTCCTCTACGCCACGGTGGTGGAGAGCCTCGGGTGGGCCACCGCCGCGCTATTGGATCAGGACGTCGACCTGGCCGACCGGGTGATCGCCGATGACCGCAAGGTCGACTCCCAGTGCGACAGCGTCATCGCCCTGGTGAAGGACCGGCTGGCCGACTCCACGGTCGAACCCGACGAGCTGGAGAACCTGATCGCCATCATGCAGATGGTGCCCGAGCTGGAGCGCAGCGCCGACCTGGCGGAACACATCGCCCAGCGGGCCCGCCACGGCCTGGGCGGCTCCCTCAGCCCCCGGGCCCGGGGGCTGATCCAGTCCATGTGCGACACCGGGATCCGGATGTGGCAGCTGGCCGGCCGGGCGTACGCCGAGCGGTCGCGCGATCTCAGCTTCGAGATCAGCGAGTCCGACGACGAACTCGACAACCTCTCGGCCGACCTGCTCCGCGAGGGGGCGGCCGGGGGGGTCGACCCGGCGGTGGCCGCCGAGCTGGCCCTGGTGGCCCGGTTCTACGAGCGCATCGGCGATCACGCCGTCAACCTGGCCCGCCGGTCCGCCGCCATGGTGGCCCCCCGGCGCATGTCGCCCCTGCGGTCCCTGCGCCGCCGGCGCGACGATGCCGGCGGGGGGGCCGAACGGGACCGGCCGGCCGTAATCGGGGGAGCGACGTCCCTGCTCCGCCGGGTCCGGGGGGTGCGGGCCCAGCGCAGCGACACCGGCTTTTTCGACCTTTTCTGCGCGGCCGCGGCCAACGCCCGTCAGTGCGGCGAGGAGGTGCTGAAGATGGTCTCGTCGATGTCCGACCTCGACGACCACTACCAGGAGATCCGCAACCTCGAGCGCCGGGGTGACCACATCACGGTGCAGCTGCTGCGCCGCCTGGACGCCACCTTCGTGACGCCCTACGACCGCGAGGACATCCACGCCCTCACCGAGGCCCTCGACGACGTCCTCGACGACATGTTCTCCGCGGCCGAGGTCCTGCACCTGGTGACGGTGGAGAGCTGCCTACCGGAAGTCCAGCAGCAGGCCGAGTGCCTGGCTGCCATGGGCGCCGAGATGGAGGCGCTGATCCAGGGCATGCGCTCCCGGGAGGGTGTCCGGCACCGCCTGGAACGCATCGAGGAACTGGAGCGCGAGGGCGACGCGGTGCACCGGCGCAGCCTGGCCCGCCTCTTCGGCGGGGAGTATGAGGCCCTCGAGGTGATCAAGTGGAAAGACATCGTCGAGGCCCTCGAACACGCCATGAACCAGATCGAGGACGCGGCCGACGTGGTCGAGTCCATCCTGGTCAAGGAGTCCTGACCGCCCGCCGGCGCCCGGCGCCGGGGGTCCGACGGCGGGGCTCAGGCCCCGACGACGGCCCGCACGATCTCGTAGGCGACCAGAGCGGTGACGGCCGCACCGGGAAGGGTGAGCAGCCATGCCACCGCCACCCGCCGGGCCACCCCCCAGCGCACCGCCGAGAAGCGCCGGGTGGTGCCCACCCCGACCACGGTGGAGGTGAGGACGTGGGTGGACGACACCGGCATGGCGTAGGCGTAGGCCGACACCAGGAGCACCGCCGACGCCGCCGACTGGGCGGCGAAACCCCGGGGTGGGTCGAGGGGGGTGATGCGGCTGCCGAGGGTGCCGATGATGCGCCACCCGCCGGCCAGGGTCCCGAGCCCCATGGCCACGGCCGCGGCCAGGATCACCCACACCGGCACCTCGAAATGGGCCAGGTGGCCGGTGGCCAGCAGGGCCAGGGTGATGACCCCCATGGTCTTCTGCGCGTCCTGGGTGCCGTGGCTGTAGGCCATGGCCGCGGTGGACAGGCCCTGGGCCATCCGGAATCGCCGGTTGACCGCCTCCGGCCGGGACAGGGCGAACACCCGCAGGATGACCGCCATGGCCACGAAGCCCAGGGCCACCCCGATCACCGGGGACAGCAGCATGGGCACGATGGCCTTGTCGTAGAGGGTGTGCCAGTGCACCCGGCCGGCGGAGGCCAGCGCCGCCCCCACCAGGCCGCCGATGAGCGCGTGGGTGGACGACGAGGGCAGCCCCAGGTGCCAGGTCACCAGGTTCCACACGATGGCCCCCACCAGGGCGGCGAAGATGATGACCAGCCCGGAGTGGCCGCCCGGTATCTCGATGATCCCGCCGGCGATGGTGGCCGCCACCCTGGTCGACACCAGGGCCCCGACGGCGTTCAGCACGGCTGCCATCACCAGGGCGGTCAACGGGCGCAGGGCGCGCGACCCTATGGCGGTGGCTACCGCGTTGGCGGCGTCGTGGAATCCGTTGGTGAAGTCGAAGCCCAGCGCCACGAC
>JAKAXG010000549.1 GCA_021827225.1 Actinomycetes bacterium
CGGCTACTGCCCTAGCACCCCTACCAGGGCGTCGACCAGGCCCTCGACCGACGCCGCCGGCGCCACCGCGTCCACCGACAGGCTGGCTCCGGTGGCGGTGGCCGCGGTTACCGGGCCGATGCACACCACCACGGGTGGAACGGCCGGGCGGCCGTAGGCCTCGAGGAAGCCGGTGACGGTGGACGAGGAGCTGAAGCAGATCGCGTCGGACCCGGCGACGTCGGCCCGGAGCGACTCCTCAGCGGCGGCCGGGACCGTGCGGTAAGCCTCCACCAGATCGACCTGCCAGCCCTTGGCGGTCAGGCCCTCCACCAGCACGTCCCGGCCCTCGGCGGCCCGGGGGAACAGCACCCGGCGCTCGGCCGGGGCCAGCCCGAAGGGGTCGGCGCTGCGCGGCTCGGGGAAGACCTCGGCCAGTCCGGCCGCCTCCCGGCGCTCCGGCACCAGATCGGGCACCAACCGGTACCGTTCGAGGGCGGCAGCCGTCGCCGGCCCCACGGCGGCCAGCGACACCCCACCCAGGCGGCGGGCGTCCGGCACCCGGGACATGAGCGCATCCACGGCGTTGGCCGAGGTGAAGACGATCCACCGGTAGGCCCCGGCGCGCAAGCCGGCGGCGGCCCTATCCAGGCCGGCTCCCCCGTCCGAGGGGGCGTCGATGCGGATCGTCGGCACCTCCAGCACCCGTGCGCCCAGATCGGCCAGGTGCCGGGCCAGCTCGGAAGCCTGGGTCCGGGCCCGGGTGACCACCACCCGCCGGCCGAACAGCGGGAGGGTCTCGTACCAGCCCAGATCCAGCCCGGCGACCGCCCCGATCACCATCGTCACCGGGGGCTCCAGCGGCGTGTCGCCCAGCGCGTCCAGGCGGACCCGCACCGACAACTGCTCGGGACGGGTGCCCCAGTGCACGGCGGCTACAGGGGTGGAAGGGTCCAGACCGCCGGCTATGAGCCGCTCGGCGATCTCCTTGCGGTGGGCCACGCCCATCAGCACCACGATGCTCCCCCCGGCGGCGGCCAGCGCCTCCCAGTTGGTCTCGCGGTCGACGGCGTGACGGCTGTGGCCGGTGACCACGGTGAAGGAGGCGGCCATCCCCCGGTGGGTCACCGGCACCCCGGCGTAGGCCGGCACAGCCACCGCCGAGGTGACGCCGGGGACCACCTCGAACGCCACGCCGGCCCGGCGGAGGGCCAGGGCCTCCTCCCCGCCGCGGCCGAACACGAACGGGTCCCCGCCCTTCAGCCGCACCACCCGCCGACCGGTGAGGCCCTCGGAGACGAGGACGTCGTTGATCCGGTCCTGGCGCACCGGTCCGCCGGGTGACTTCCCAACGTCGATCAGCCGGGCGGACGGCGGGGCCAGCGACAGCAGCCGGGCGTCGGCCAGCCGGTCGTGTACCACGACCTCGGCGGCGGCGAGCAGCTCAGCGCCCCGCACGGTCAGCAGTCCCGGGTCACCGGGCCCGGCCCCAACCAGGTACACGGTCACGGCAGCGCCGTCCCCGCCTCGGCCAGGACCGCCCGGCCCCCCGTCTCGAGAATCTGTTCCGCCAGCCCGGAGCCGAGGAGGGCCGCGTCCGCGCGGGGACCGCGCCCGGTGGCCCGCAGCATGATCCGCCCGTCGAGGGAGGCGAGGAGGGCGTCGACGCGCAGCTCCCCGGCCCCGTCGACAACGGCGTGGGCGCCGACGGGAAGGTCGCAGCCACCCCCGAGGCGGCCCAGGTACGCCCGCTCGGCGGTCACGCAGGCCCGCACGGCGTCATCGTCGATCGATTCCAGCAGGCGGCGGGTGCCCCGATCGTCGGAGCGGCACTCCACGGCGATCGCCCCCTGCGCCACCTGGGGCAGCATGACCGACGGCGCCAGAATCTCGCACACCGGCGGGTCCAGTCCCAGGCGCTCCAGCGCGGCGGCGGCCATGACGATGGCCCCGCCGGGCGGGATCCGCTCCAGCCGGGTGGCGATGTTGCCCCGCAGGCTGGTGAAGGTCAGATCGGGACGGATCCAGGCCAGCTGGGCCCGGCGGCGCACCGACCCGGTGGCCACCGGGGCGCCCGGCCCCAGCCCGTCGAGGGTGCCGCCGATCAGCACGTCGCGGGGATCAGCCCGCACCGGGACGGCGGCCAGCTCCAGGCCGGGCGCGGTCGTCGATGGCAGGTCCTTGGCGGAGTGCACGGCGGCGTCGGCCCGACCATCGAGGACGGCGGCCTGGACCTCCTTGACGAACACCCCCTGGCCCCCGAGCTCCCACACCGGCCGGTCCTGGCGCCGGTCCCCGGTCGTCTCCACCACGACCAGCTCCACGTCGGTTCCGGGAGCGGCCACCCGGATGCGGTCGGCCACGTAGGAGGCCTGCCAGCGGGCCAGGGCGCTGCCCCGGGTGGCCAGGCGCAAGTGGAACGGGTCCTACAGGTCGAACAGCTGGCGCAGGGCGGCGGCCAGCTGCTCACCCTTGGCCGTGCCCGACTCGGCCTTGAGCGCAACCGTGGGATCGTGCAGCAGCTTGGCGACTATCCCCCTGGTGAGGGCCTCCACCGCCCGGGCCTGCTCGGCCTCGAGGCGGCCCAGCCGGCGCTCGAACCGGGCCAGCTCGGACCGGCGGATATCCTCCGCCCGGTCGTGGAGGGACGCCACGAGGGGGGCGACCAGGCGCTCCTTGGACAGTCCGAGGTAGCGCTCCACCTCGCCGTCGATGATGTCCTCGGCCCGGGGCACCTCCAGCCGCCGGCTCTCCATGCCCTGCTCGGCGAACGCCGAGATGTCCTCCATGTCGAGCAGCTTCACCCCGGCCAGGCCGGCGACGGCGGGATCCACGTCCCGGGGGACGGCTATGTCGACGATCAGCAGGGGCCTCCCGGGCCGCCGCTCCAGCACCGGGCCCAGGTCGGCGGCGTCCAGGAGGAACAGCGGTGACCCGGTGGAGGCCAGCACCACGTCGGCCTCCTCGAGCCCCACCACCAGGTCCGACCACTCGATGGCCCGGCCCCCGCAACGGGCGGCCAGCTCCGTGGCCCGGGCCCGGGTGCGGTTGGCTACCAGCAGGCGCCCGGTCTCCAGGCTCCCGGCCAGGGCCTGGGCCATGGCCTCGCCCATCTCGCCGGCGCCCATGACCAGGGTGGTACGACCCTCGAGCGACCCCAGCTCGGCCCGGGCCAGGGACACCGCGGCCTGGGAGAGGGAGGTCGTGCCCCGGGCGATGGCGGTCTCCGACCGGACCCGCTTGCCGACCTCCTGGGAGTGGCGGAACAGGATGGACAGCACCGGGCCGGAGGCGCCCTCGGCGCGGGCGGCCTCCCAGGCGTCACCGAGCTGGCCGAGGATCTCCCCCTCGCCGAGCACCGCGGAGTCCAGGCCGGCGGCCACCTTGAACAGGTGCCGGACGGCGGCCTCCTCGTGGTATTCGTACAGGTGGGAGGAAAAAGCCTCGGGCGGGGTGCCGCTCCAGTCCGCCATGAAGTTGCGGATGGCGTTGATGGCGGCGTGGTAGCGGGGGGCGACGGCGTAGACCTCTGTCCGCTGGCAGGTGGACACCACCACCGTCTCGCTGAGGTACTCGGACCCGCCCAGGTCGTGGAGCGCCTTGGCGAGGCGCGACTCAGGGACCGCCATGGTCTCTAGGACCGACAACGGGACGGTTCGGTGATTGAGGCCGACTACTACGACAGACACGCCTGGAGGCGCTCCCTTGCCTGGGCCACCTGGCCCTTCCTGATCAGTTCGAGCATGTCCGAATCCAAGGCCTTTCGCCAGTCGAGGCCCTCGGTGGACCGCCCGGCCGACCGGATCTGGTCGCGCGCCTCCGACAGCAGCTCGGCCAGCCGGCCGAGCTCGGGACCGAACTGGGCGGCTATCTGGTCGCGCAACCAGCCGGCCAGGGCCGGGCTGTGCCCCCCGGTCGAGACGGCCACCGACACCGGGCCCCGGCGCACGATGGCCGGCAGGGTGAAGGCGCAGGCCTCCGGGTCGTCGGCGGCGTTCACCCACACCCGGGCCCGGTCCCCG
>JAKAXG010000550.1 GCA_021827225.1 Actinomycetes bacterium
GGGGCCGGGGCCACGCAGCTGTTCGGCATCGCCGGGGTGCGCTGCGGCATCTCGGTGTGCGAGGACGCCTGGAGTCCGAGCGGCCCGGTGGCCGCCCAGGCGGCGGCCGGGGCCGAGCTGATCATCAACATCAACGCCTCCCCGTTCTCGGCCGGGCGGGTCCGCGAACGGGAGCGCATGCTGGCCACCCGGGCCGCCGACGCCAGCTGCGGGCTCGTCTACCTCAACTGCGTGGGCGGCCAGGACGAGCTGGTCTTCGACGGGGCCTCGATGGTCTTCGACGCCGACGGCTACCTGGTGGCCACGCTGCCGCAGTTCGCCGAGGACCTGGCCGTGTTCGACCTCGAGGTGCGCCCGGTGTACCGGAAGCGGCTCCTCGACCCCCGGGGTCACAACAGCGCCGCCCCGCTCCCGGTCCAGACGGTCACCGCCGCCCCGCCCCGCCGGGCGGAGGAGTCCCGCCTGGTCCCGCCCCGGGCCGCCCGGCTGTCCGAGGAGGCGGAGATCTACCAGGCGCTGGTCCTCGGCACCCACGACTACGTCCGCAAGAACGGCTTCACCGACGTGGTCATAGGCCTCTCCGGCGGCATCGACTCATCACTGGTGACCCTGATCGCCACCGACGCCCTGGGCCCGGCCCACGTCCACGCCGTGGCCATGCCGTCGAGGTACTCGAGCCCCGGATCGGAGACCGACGCCGAGGGGCTGGCCGCCAACCTCGGCATCGATTACCGGCGGGTGCCCATCGAGGCGGCCCACGGCGCGTTCTTGGACATGCTCGCCCCCAGCTTCGGCGGCACCGCCCCCGGGCTCACCGAGGAGAACGTCCAGAGCCGTATCCGGGGGGTCATCCTCATGGCCCTGTCCAACAAGTTGGGCTGGTTGGTGCTCACCACCGGCAACAAGAGCGAGGCCGCGGTCGGCTACTCCACCCTCTACGGCGACACCGCCGGCGGCTTCGCCGTGATCAAGGACGTCCCGAAGACCATGGTGTACCGGCTGTGCAGCTGGCGCGACGGCGCCGGCGCGGCACCGGTACTGCCACCCGACGTGCTGACCAAACCCCCGTCGGCGGAGCTGCGCCCGGACCAGCGCGACGACCAATCGCTGCCGCCCTACGAGATCCTGGACCCGGTTCTCATGGCCTACGTGGAGCAGGACCTGACCGCAGCCGAGCTGGTGGAGGCCGGCTTCGACGAGGAGCTGGTCCGCCGGGTGGTCCGCCTGGTCGACGTGGCCGAGTACAAGCGGCGTCAGACCCCGCCGGGGGTCAGGGTCACCTCGAAGGCCTTCGGTCGGGACCGCCGGGTGCCCATCACCAACCGTTACCGCTGACCGGCCCCACGCCCCGGACGCCGGCCCCCGGACGCCGGCCCCACGCCCACTGCCGCCCGGACCAGCCGGCCCCCGGCGTCAGCCCCACCGACCGGACGCCCATCGCCGCCCGGACCAGCCGGCGGTCACCCCGCCGCGGCAGGGACGCCCCGGTTAGCATTGCCACCGTGAGCGCAGTCTCGGAAGTGCCTCAGCGGCGCACCCGGTCGCCCCGGGGCAAGGGGGAGCAGCTGCGCGAGGAGATCCTGGCCGCCGCCGAGCGGATCCTCATCGAGACCAACGACGAGTCCGCCCTCTCCATTCGGGCCATCGCCGCCGCCGTGGGGGTCACCCCGCCGTCCATTTACTTGCACTTCGCCGACCGCAACGACCTGGTCTTCGCGGTGTGCGAGAAGCAGGCCGAGCAGCTGGACCAGGCCATGGAGGAGGCCGCCGCCGCCGGCACCGACGCCTGGGACCGCATCCGCCGGCGGGGCGGCGCCTACATGCGCTGGGGGATGGAGAACCCCGAGCACTACCGCATCTTGATGATGAGCCGCCCGGACAACACGCCGGACCGCTTCGTGGACGAGAGGCTGGCCGACACCGCCGGCCTGGAGGCGGTGACCGCCGACCTGGCCGCCGCCGCGGCCGAGGGGTCCATCAGCCCGGTGCCCGACGCGGCCAAGAAGGCGGAGCTGCTGTGGATGGTCATCCACGGCATGGTGTCGCTGTTCATCTCCAAGCCGGACTTCCCCTTCGGCCCGGCCGACTCGGTCCTCGAGTCCATCCTCGACCTGGTGCTCAACGGCATGGCTCCCAGGCCCCCCGCCGGGTGACCACCACCCTGGAGGAGTCGGCCCGCCTGGCCGGCTCCCACGCCTGGCTGGAGCGGCGGCTGTTCGAGATCGCCGGGGGGTGGGTGACCACCACCGCCGAGCCGGAAGCCAAGCTGATGCTGGACCGCCACAGCTACCACCACTCCTGGAGGGCCGAGCAGTGGGTCGAGCGGCTGCCGGTGCTGGCCGATGTCGACCGGGCCGCCCTGGCGGCCACCGCCGAACCGGATCTGGCCCCGGCGCTCGCCGTGCTGGAGCGGGCCGCCGGCACGCCCGCCCGGCTGGCCGGCCTGTACCGCTTCGCCCTGCCCCGCCTGTGGGGTGCCTACCACCGGCACCGCTCGGCGGTCGGGAGAGCCGGGGTGGTCGCCGACGGCTCGACCCTGCGCACCCTCGGCATCGTGATCCCCGATGTGACTTCTGACTGGCAGGAGGGCGAGGCGCTGCTGCAGAACCTTCTCGTGAGCCGGGGAGCCGTCGCCGAGGCGGCCTCCACGGTCGGGGAGCTGGAAGCAGCCCGGCTCCGGGCCTGATTTTCCGGTAACGCGCCGGCGCGGCCGCCGGCGCCGCCCGCCGGGATAGTCTGACGCTCCGTACCGGGGCAAAACCATCGAAAGGGTGCAGGAGGCACGGGTGGATCGGATACTCGAAGCGCTGGCGGGCAGGAAGGGAGCCCGCCGTGGCCTCACCGCTGCCGCCGTGGCGCTCATCGTGATGGCGCTCGGGATGCTCGCCTACCCCGTCTACACCGACTTCTACCACAACAGCCTGCAGAGCAAGCTGAGCAAGGAGCTGGCCAGCCCGGGCATCCGCCAGGCGTACCTGTCGGGCGACATCAAGTCCGGTCAGAGCCTCACGCGCATCCAGATCCCCAAGCTGGGGCTCAACGTGGTGGTCGTGCAGGGCGTGAGCGACGCGGACCTGAAGGCCGGCACCGGCCACTACCCGGAGTCGCCGCTGCCCTGCCAGGAGGGTGACGTGGCCATCGCCGGGCACCGCACCACCTACGGCAAGCCCTTCGCCAACGTGGACCGGCTGGTGCCGGGCGACAAGATCGTCCTCACCACCCCGGTCGGGTCGTGCATCTACGAGGTCTCGCAGAAGCCGTTCGTGGTGCTGCCGACCGACTGGCAGGTGGTGGCCAACACCCCCGGACGCTTCGAGTTGACCCTCACGGCCTGCAACCCGAAGGGCTCGGCGGCGCAGCGCATCGTCATCAAGGCCCTGATGGTCAGCTCCTCCACGCCCCTGTGATGCGGGCCTGGCGGGCCGCCGGCCCCACCGTGCGCTGGCTGGTCGTGCTGGGCGTGGTCCTGGTGGCCGTGATGGTCGGCTCCGGCCCGGCCCGGGCCCGGACGGTGTCGGGGCCCAACCAGCCGTCGTGCACGAACATCTTCTACTGCCTGCAGCCGACCACCACCACGACTACCGTCTACGTCCCGCCGCCGCCCCCGCCGTCGAGCACCACCACGGTGGCCCCCACGACCACCACCACGGTGGCGCCCACCACCACGACCACCGTGGCCCCGCCTGTCGTCTCCGACACCACCGCCGTCCTGCCGTGCCGCAGCGCCGGGGTGGCCGGTAGCGCCCCGTGCAACACCGACCCGACGCAGGTGGAGGTGGCCTATCCCTCCGGCCAGTCGCCGCCCAGCGTGGTCGTGGCCTGGAAGAAGGGGACCGCCGCCTCCGCCCCGCAGCCGTCCTCGGCGTCGGTAACCCTGGACCCGGCCAAGGCCGGCCCCTGCAAGGGTGTCTCCGCCCCGGTCGGCCAGTCGCTGGCCTGCTGGCCGTGGCCGGGCGGCCTCACCGACAAGTCGTTCATCCTCAACGGCACCTACGAG
>JAKAXG010000551.1 GCA_021827225.1 Actinomycetes bacterium
TCCTGCCACTTGGCCCGCCGGCTGTCCGATTTCGAGGGTTTCTGGTGACACCGGATCGGCTCTGGTGACGCGGGCCACGCTCCGGCGCGTCGAATTCCGTCACCAGAGCCGCAGCGCCGGCGGACGCCGGCGGGCGGCCGGCCGGCGGGCGGCGCCGGCGGGCGGCCGGCGGCCGGCGGGCTAGGAGCCCAGGTAGGCCCAGGCCTCGATCTCGACTCTGGCCCCGACGGGGAGGCCGGCCACGGCCACCGCTGAGCGGGCCGGGCGGTGGTCGCCGAGGGCGGAGGTGTAGGCCTCGTTCATCTCGGCGTAGTCGTCGATGTCGGTGAGGAACACGGTGGTCTTCACGACCTGGTCGAGGCGGGCGCCGTGGGACTCGAGCAGGGCCCGGACGTTGTCCACGCACTGTCGGGTCTGCTCGGCCACCCCGCCTTGCAGGAGCTTGCCGTCCTTCAGTGCGACCTGGCCGCTGCAGACCAGCCAGTCGCCGGCGCGCACCGCCGGGGTGTAGGGGCCGACCGGCCGGGCGGGGGCGTTGCTCATCGTCTGGTTCCTCTCCTCGTGGGCCACCGAGACGGTAGGCCCTGGGCCAGCCACGTCGCAGCCGCCACCGCCGCGAACACGGCGTCGGACACCTTCTTCGGGCCGTCGCCGGCCCGGGCCGGCGCGATGGTGACGGCCAGCGGCGGGGTGTCCTTGGCCCGCAGCACCCCGAAGGACCGGATGGTGAGATCGGTGGGCACCCCGTCGGCGTCGACGGCGATGCCCTCCGAGCACACCCACCCGAGGGCCATGTGGGCGGCGCCCTCCACGTAGGAGCGCAGGACCACCTCGTCGAGGGGGTCGCCGGCGTACACCTCGATGTCGACCCCGGCCGGCCAGCCGGTGGCGTCCACCGCCACCTCGGCCCGGGCCCGGGCGCCGTCGGGGGTGGTCACGGTCGCCGCGGTCTCGCCGGCGGCGGTCGCCCGGCTGGCGGCGAGGAGAACGGCGGCCTCGGCCCATCCGGCCGCCCGGACGTGGTGGGACACCGGGGGCCCGCTCACCGCGATGTACTCGACGGTGAGCCCGGGCGCCGCCGCCCGCACGGCGGCGTCGAGGGCGTCGTGGTCGGCACCGGCGGCCAGCCGGATGGTCCCGGTGCCGTCCAGGTTGATGCCGGCGGCGGCCGGGGGCCGCTTGGCCCCCAGCCTGACGGTGTCCTCCCGGGCCATGACCACCCGCACCGGCCGGGCGTACTCGTCGGCCAGCCGTCGGGCGGCGGCGGGGGCGGGGGATGTGCGCTTGGCGCCGAAGTCGCCGCCGTTGGCGGCGGCCGGTGCGGGCTGGCCGGCGGGCTCGCACCAGGAGCTGTCCGGTTCCAGGTAGGCGGGCTCCACCCAGGTGGTCTGGAGCGTCAGATCCCAGTCGCCTGCCGGCACGTCGAGCGGGTACGACAGCTCCTGGCCGCTCCTGCGGCCCTGGACCTTGCCGGCGGCGGCCCGGGCCTCGGCCAGGGTCTCGCCGACCGCCCAGCCCCGCCCGTCGGGGGTGGGGACGGCCACCAGGGCGCCGGCGGGGGCGGCGTCGTCGGCGAAACCACCGCGGCCCCGGACGGCGTCGGGTCCCACGTGCTGATCGGTGCCGCCCTCGAGGGCGGCACGGGCGTCGGCGCCGGCCGCCGGCCCGCTCGGCACCACCCGACCGGTGGCGGCGTCGACGATCGAACGCCACCCGGTGCAGCGGCACAGGTGGGCGAGGAGGGCCGTCTCGACCTGCCGGACGTCGGGCTCAGCGGGCAGGGCGGCCAGCCGGCAGAGGATCCCCGGCGTGCAGAAACCGCACTGGGATGCCCCGCGGGCGGTGAAGGCCGGCACCAGCCGCTCCTCGACGTCGGCGGGTAGCCCGTCGACGGTCCGCACGTCGCGTCCGGCGGCCCGGCGGACCGGCGTCACGCACGCCACGCGCGCGGCACCGTCCACGAGGACGGTGCAGCAGCCGCACTGGCCCTGGGGGCTGCAGCCGTCCTTGACGGCGTGCACGCCCAGATCCTCCCGGATGGCCTCCAGGAGCGAGATGTCCTCCCGGGCCACCTCCACCGGGCGGCCGTCGAGGGTGAAGCTGACGCTCAGCGGCGGATCAGCTGAACGAGTTGCCGCAGCCGCAGGTCCGGGTGGCGTTGGGGTTGTTGATGCTGAACCCGGCGCCCTGCAGGCCGTCCTTGAAGTCGAGCGTGGCACCCTGCAGCAGGCTGGCGCTGGTCGGGTCCACCACGACCTTCACCGACCCGAAGGTCGAGGTGACGTCGTCGCCGGCGATGTCGGAATCGAAGAACATCTCGTAGCTGAAGCCCGAGCACCCGCCGGGTCGGACGGCCACCCGCAGGGCGAGCTCCGCGTTGCCCTCCTGCTCGAGCAGCTCCGCCACCTTGGTGACGGCCGTGTCGGTCAGGCTGATGGCCGGGGCGATGTTCGTGTCGGTGGTGGTCACCGCGTCCTCCTGAGGTCTTCGAGCCGGCGCCGGAGCGCCGCGGACCTGAATGCTACCCCCGATCAGGCGTTGATAGACACCTCGGCCCGACACGGGTCCGGGTCGACCAGGGTGGAGAAGCCGTCGAGGGAGGCGCCCGCCTCCTCCAGGACAGCGGCGGTGATGCCCTTGTGCAGCTGGCACACCAGGTCGGGGTAGAGGACGGCCAGCTCCCGGAAGGGGCACCGGGAGAAGGAGATCACCCTCCGCCCGGAGCCGGTCTCCACGGTGGGGTCGAAGCCCAGCTCGGCCAGCCGGTCGACCGCCCCCTCGACGGGTCCGGCGCCGGCGTCGGTCGGGGCGGACCGGGAGCCGCCGGCCGGGTCGACGCCGGTCAGCTCCCCGGCCCGCCGGCGCCCGGCCTGCTCGGCGCGGGCGGCGGCGCCGGGATCGAGCGCAGCCAGGTCGGCCAGCAGGTGCGCCAGCATCCGCAGCCCGCTCGGCTCCAGGCCCAGGGAGGGGGACAACCACCGCACCGTCCAGACCAGGTGGGGGCGGCCCACCGATCCGTGGCGGTCCGGGGCGGCGTCGACCAACCCGGCGTCGCGCAGCTTCTCCAGGTGGAGGCGGACGGTGCTCGGGTGCAGGTCCAGCCGCTCGGCTATCTCGCCGATGGTCGCCGGGCCGCTCCCCCGCACCAGATCCTCGTACACCGCGTGGCGCGACGGGTCGGCCAGCACCCGAATGAGGGCGTGCCGGTCCACCGGGCAAGATTACCGACCCCCCGTAGACTGTCGGGCGTGGTCAACGAGGAAGCGATCCGGGGATCCATGCGGGGCGTCATCGATCCGGAGCTCGGGGACAACCTGGTCGATCTGGGGATGTACCAGGGCGCCGAGGTGGGCGCCGACGGCTCGGTGACCGTGGAGGTGGCCCTGACCACCGCCGGCTGCCCCCTCCGGGCCCAGATCTCCCGGGACGTGAAGGAGCGGATCGGGAGCCTGCCGGGGGTGACCGCCGTGTCGGTCCGCACCACCGAGATGTCGAGCGTCCAGAAGCGGGCGCTCATGGCCCGGGCCCGCCAGCGGGCGGCGGAGAACCCGGTGGCCACCGAGATCCCCGGCCGCACCCGGGTGCTGGCCGTGTCGTCCGGCAAGGGCGGGGTGGGCAAGTCGTCGGTGACGGTCAACCTGGCCGCCGGGTTGGCCGCCCGGGGGTTCGTGGTCGGCCTGCTCGACGCCGACATCGCCGGCTTCTCCGTGCCCCGGATGCTCGGCATCGAGGGCGCCCTGGAAGCGACCCGGATGGGGGACGGGTCGAAGCTGCGGATCGAGCCGCTGAGCAAGCCCTTCGGCCAGGGCGTGGTCCGGGTGGTCTCCATGGGGTTCCTCTCGCCCGAGGACGAGGCCATCATGTGGCGGGGGCTGGTGCTGAACCGGGGGGTGCAGCACTTCCTCGAGGACGTGGCGTGGGGCGACCTGGACTACCTGCTCGTCGACATGCCCCCCGGCACCGGGGACATCCAGATGGGCCTGGCCCGGATGCTG
>JAKAXG010000552.1 GCA_021827225.1 Actinomycetes bacterium
GGAGAGGACGCAGGCCTGCAGGTCCTCGGCGACGGCGCCTACGGGTCGGGTGACGCTCTGGCCGCCCTGCGTGAGGCGGGCCACCAGGCGATGGTCAAGCCCTTCCCCATCTCAGCGGCGGGCGGTTCAGCCGGGACGATTTCGCCGTCGACGAATCGGCTGGCACCGCCACCTGCCCCGCCGGTCACACCGTCGCCATCACCGCCAAGCGCCATGCCGTCTTCGGTGCCCGCTGCTCCACCTGCCCGCTGCGCCAGGCGTGCACCACCAGCCAGGACGGACGCGCCTTGCGCCTGCACCGCCACGACGCCCTCCTGGTCGAGTCACGCCGAGCCTGGCGAGACGGCGACTTCGCCGAGGACTACCGGCAATGGCGGCCCATGGTAGAGCGATCCATCGCCTGGCTGGTCGCCAAAGGCAGCCGGCGGGTCCGCTACCGAGGCGTGGCCCGCAGCCAGCTCGGCCTCACCGTTCGCGTTGCGGCGATCAACTGCGCCGGCTCGTCAACCTCGGCCTGCACCACGACGGCACCACCTGGGCGATCCTCGCGTGAGCCGCCACGAGCGAGCCCGGAGTGTCAACAGAGGGGCCACTACACGGGACAAGCCCACCACGGCGACCGGCTCAACCCTCACACGCCGGCACTTCGGTCCGACATCGCCCGAGCTCACAGCACCAACCCATGCCCAGCACCACGTCGCAGCAACGGGTTGTTCAACAGGCTCCTAGGGCCGATCTCAGTCCGGTTCGAGTTCATCGGGGCGTCAGGCCCAGGATCCCCGACGCCCGGTGGCCGACTCGTCAACTCCCAGTGCACCCCCGGCAGAGGTGGAGCAGGTGCGCCGGTCAGGTTCGTTGACCGGCGCTCGACTGGGTTCTTCGGGGAGGTCCACCGGTGTCGATGGTCAAGTCCTCGCCGCCTGCCTGGCCGTGGTCGCAGCAGCCCGCTTGGCGGTCGCGGCTGTCCGTCCAGAGGAGCGCCGAGCAGAGGTGGCGGTGCCCTTGGCGCCGGCCTTCGCGGCGCGGGCGGTCCTGGTAGCACCCCGCTTGGCCGAACGGGCCGTGCTCTTCGTGCCGGCAGCGGCCGACGATCCCGTGGTCTGCGCCCGCTGCACGGTCCGCTCGCCGGTGTTCCGGGCTGCGACGATGGCCTCTATGGCGGAATCGGTCGCGTCGGCGGCACCCGCGCGTACCCGCCTGGCGGTGTCACGGGCGAGCCTCGTCCCGGCCGGGGACACCCGGGGCTTCCTGCGCCGCAGGACGGCGGCGACGAGATCGCCGACGGCGGTCACATACCCCTGGGCGAGCCCGTTGACCGTGTCGCCTATGCGATCGGCTACCCCAGCCGCAGCGCCGATCACCAGATTCTGCGGGGGTGTGTCGGGTGAGCGGGGATGTGGATGGGTGGGCGCGGACCGTCTGGCCTCGGCCAGGAGCTTCCCGAGTTCGTTCAGCGAATCGCGACCGAGCTCCTTGCGCACCATCGGGAACAGGTCCTGCTCCTCCTCCCTGACGTGGTGACGGACGCTTTCGATGAGGACCGTAACCTTGGCAGCGAAGCGCTCGTCGTCAGGGCTCATCGAGTCGAGTTCCGACAGCACCCACTTAACGATGTGGTGCTCCTCGAGGCTCTCCAGGGTGTGATCCTCGGCGCCGGGGACCGTCGCCTTTACCACAGGATAGAAGACCTGTTCCTCGACGGCGGCGTGCACCGACAGTGCCTCGACAATCCGGTCGACGATGTTCCTCTTCTCGACGTGAGCCCGTTCGCCTGCCTTCTCGAAACGCTTGAACAGCTGCTCTACCGCCTTGTGATCATCCTTGAGCATGGTGATGGCGTCTGTACTGGCCACGGATACCTGTCTCCCTCTGTCTGACTGAAGCGTCCGGCAAAACGGTGCTGGACGCCCGGCACGATGGTCGAGAGCGTGTGCGCGCTGTTTGACCCCAGCACCGTGGATGTACCCCTCCGATGACGGTGCAAATCGGATGCGGAGCAACTGGCCGTCAACGAACCGTCCCGCGGGCTTGGCGCCTCGAGAGACGGCGGGCACATGTATGCAATCCGGAGTCTCTTCAGGTGGCGGCGGATGGCGCCGATAACAAGCGGTAGCCGGTCAGCACGAACGAGGGGGCGGAGGTGGAGAACTGTCAGGTCTGCGGTAACCCGGGTGGTGCCTGCACCTGCTCCCGGGCGGAGCTCATGGGCTTCCTCACGGAATTCCGGACGCACCGGGGCGGCGACCCCGCCGGGGACCCGATCGTCCCCGGGACCCCGACACCCGGGTCTCTCGTGACCCGCCCGGCATCGCGAGCCAGCGTGCCCCCTGCGCCGGCGCCGGCCGCGGTCTGGCCCCCCACCGCACAGGGCGCGCCGCCACCACCGGTCCAGCCGGCCCCCCGCCGGCGCCGCCCGTCCACGTTGACCATCGCAATCGTGGCCCTCGTGGAGGCCATCATCGCCGTGCTCGCCGTCGCCTTCCTGCCGTCACAGACACCGTGGGTCGATCGGGCCAGGGGACAGCAGATCCTGCAGCAGAGCCTGGCCGCCGCCACCCGGGCCGGCACCGCCCACGTGCAGATGTCGAACACCGGCGCCGGACCGGACGTTACCGGCTCCATCGACTTCTCACCCTCGGGAGGGGTTGAAACGGCGACCATGGGCACCCAGACCATGACGGTCGAGTACATCGGGGGGTCGCTCTACATGCGGGGCGATCCCGGCTTCCTGATGGCGACGTTGAAGCTGCCAGCCGCCGCCGCGGCGCGCTTCGGCGGCCGGTGGCTATCGCTGCCGATCGACAATCAGTACATGCGACAGATGGCAGGGCAGATGCAGACCTCCGTCGTGGTGTCCGACCTGCTCAGCCTGGCAGGCCCGGTCGCCAAGGCCTCGATCAGCCGGCCCGGCCGGGTGACGCTGGAGGGCAGGCTGGCCGACAACCGCTACAACCGGGGGTCCGGGGCCGGCGACCCCACTGCCTTGAACATCTCGGACAAGGCCCCCTACTACCCGATGTCCATCTCCTATTCCGACCCGCAGAACGGCTCCACCCGGATGACCTTCAGCCGGTGGGGGGAACGCCTGGATCTCACCCCACCCCGGGACGCGGTGCCGCTGGGCCAGGTCGTCACCGGAGATACCAACGTGCTCGCCAGGCCCACCGGATCGAACGGGACCGCTCCGGCCATCGACCGGGCGTAGAGCAGGCACGCCCGGGTTCCCGGCCTCCGGTGATGCGAACCGGGAAGCAGCTGGCGCCAACCTCGTAGTCCCGGGCCGGCTAACGCCGGCCTGTCATACTCCGGCGAGGAAGAAGGAGCCCACGAGGACGACCAGGACATAGAGCGTGACCAGCGCCATCGGGGGATCGTTCTGGTAGAGGAACGACAGGAGGCCGACAGCCACACGCAGAACCGGGGTGAGGATCAGGATCAGCACACCGACCACGACGATCCCCCGGCCGTCCCCGGCAGCTATCGAGTGTCCGAGCGATGCGAACGAGTGCGGGAATGGCGTGGTCCTCGAGGTCAGCTGCCTGTAGGAGAAGTGACCCCGGATCGGCACGTAGGCGCCGTGATGGGCGAACATCAGACCGAGCCCCACGGCTATGACGAGGACGCTGACGACGACACCGACGCGCAGCACCAGGCTGATCGCCAACTCCACCTTGCGGACCTTCTCCTCCATCAGCGCCGCTTCTTCGGGGCTGAGGGACCGGCGACGGTGCCCCGACCGGCCGAGATCCCCGATTCCCCCACCGTCAAGGGCATCGGGACCCCCGTCGGTGTGCGGATGTCCGGCTGAGCCACGGGTGAACGTCACGGGATGAGTCCCTTCTGGAGCATCTCGAGGGATATGACCACGAGCACGATGACGAACACGAGCCGCACGGTCCGGCTCGTGATCCGTCCCAGGACACGGGCTCCGACGGTGGCCCCGAGCAGCACGCCCGCGGCCACGGGGGCGGCGATGATGGGAT
>JAKAXG010000553.1 GCA_021827225.1 Actinomycetes bacterium
GACCCGGGGCAGCGGAACGCCTACTTCCTCGTCGACCTGATGCTGGTAGGAACGGCGCCGGCGGCCATCACCGCCGGCATCGTGAGACGGCGGCGCCTGGACGTCCACACGGTCATGGGCGCCCTCTGCGTGTACGTGCTGCTCGGCATGTTCTGGTCGTTCGTCTACGCCGCGATCAGCGCGCTGGGTTCAGGGCCGTTCTTCGCCCAGACGACCCATCCCGACACGTCCGATTTCACCTATTTCAGCTTCGTCACCCTCACCACCACCGGCTACGGGGATCTGACCGCCCTGGCCCGGCTGGGCCGGGCCATGGCCGTCCTCGAGGCTCTGTTCGGCCAGCTGTATCTGGTAACCGTGGTGGCGCTCCTCGTCGGAAACCTGGCACCCCGCCGGGAACGTTGACCCGGCCGGGAGCCGCGGGCGACCGGGCTGTCACCGGGATCCGTTCGGCACCGGCTGCGGGAGGCTAGATTTGCTGTTCAGCGGGCATTTTTCTTTCCCGTTACGGGGAGTGGCGCAGCGGTAGCGCACCTGCTTTGGGAGCAGGAGGCCGGGGGTTCGAATCCCCCCTCCCCGACCGGCGGTCATACGGGCCCGGCAGGTGCACCGCTTTTCCCCATGGCCCGGTTTGGGCCCCCGGGAGCCCCTCCGCGCTGTAGGATCAAGTGCCTTCGCGGGCGTAGCTCAACGGTAGAGCTCCAGCCTTCCAAGCTGGTTACGCGGGTTCGACTCCCGTCGCCCGCTCGAGTAGTGCCCCTTCGGCTCCATCAGCCGGTTCCAGTAACACCATGAACTCGAAGCGATCTTCCCGGTTCCCTCGGCGGAGCCTGAGCCGGCGCCTCGCAGCCGCCGGCGCCGCGTGGCTCGTCGCCGGCCCCGTGCTGGCCGCCGCCTCGCCGCCCGCCTACGCCACGCCGGAGCGGGCCCCCGGGTCCCTGCCGGCGGGGACCTTCCGCGCGACCGCTTCCCTGCCGGCGACGACCGGGCCGTCGGCGGCAACCGCTTACACCCTCGAGTGGACCGACGCCCATCCGCCGGTGTCCCCCCCGACGCTGAGAAACGCCGCCGCGGCCTACGACGGCGACACCTCCACCGTCGTCGTGTTCGGCGGGGTCACCGCCGGAGGAAGCCTCTCGAACGACACCTGGGTGTGGGACGGCCAGAGCTGGTCGGAGCACACGGCTTCATCGATGACCCAGGCGCCGCCGGCCCGCCAGGACGCGTCCATGGCCTTCGACCCGTCGTTGCACCAGCTGATCCTCTTCGGTGGCCAGGGCGCGGGCGGGACCCTTCTCGGCGACACCTGGGCCTGGAACGGGGCATCGTGGTACCAGCTTCCTCCCGGCCCGTACGGCGGCCCCGGAGCCCGGCGGGACGCGGCCCTGGCTCTCAGCCCCAACGGCGACCTGGTGCTCTTCGGCGGTCTCGGCCCGCCGGCCACCGAGGCCCCCACTACCACCACCACGACCGCCCCCTCGGCGCAGCCCACCCCGCCCGCGTCCACCACGCAGGCGGTCGCACCGGCCGCGGAGCGGGTTCTCGGAGACACCTGGGAGTGGACGTCCCGGGGCTGGGCCCCGACGTCCGCCGCCGGCCCGACCCCCAGGTGGGGCGCCGCCGTGGCCTACGACTCGACCGACCACACCACGGTGCTGTTCTCGGGTGACACCGCCGATCCTGGCGCTCCGGCCCGGCTGGCGTCGGGCACTTGGACGTGGGACGGGACCAGATGGGCCCGCCAGACCCCGAAGAGCTCGCCGCCGGCCCGGTTCCAGGCGGTGATGGCCGACGACCCGGTGGCCGGAGGGACCGTCCTGGTCACCGGCGACTCCGGGTCGGCGGTACTGGCCGACGGGTGGATCTGGGACGGCTCCACCTGGGTCCAGGCCGGCGGCCAGGGCTCCGTCGGTCGGTCCGGCGCGGCCGGGGCCTACGACTCGTCCCGGTCGACGCTCGTGGTGTTCGCCGGCGCCGGGGCGGGCGGCGCCAGCCTGGACGACACGGAGCTGGTCACCACGGTCAAGGCGCAGAGCTCCCCGACGACCACGCCGGCCTCCACCACCACGACCAGAGCTTCCGGGCCGACGACGGGTACGTCCAGTCCCACCACCCGACCGGCAGAGACCTCCACCACGACCGCCGGCCGGCCACCCACGTCATCGCCGTCCACCGCCCCCGGCAGGCAGCCGTCCAGCTCCCCCAGCTCGGCGGCCGCATCACCTGGTCCCTCCAGCCTGGCCCTCCAGACCAGCCTGCACAACGTCCGCCGGGGAGCCACGGTGAAGCTGGCCGGCTCCGGTTTCGCCCCCGGCACGACGGTGACCATCACCTTCCATTCGACCCCGGCGCTGGTCGGGCGCAGCGTGGCCGGGCCATCGGGGGCGTTCTCCGCCACCGTCTCGGTGCCCCGCTCGGCCACCCCCGGCGAGCACCATTTCGTCGCCACCGGCGTAAGCCCCCAGGGCCGGCCCACCACGCTGCTCGCCTCGGTGTTCGTGCTGGCCCCGCCCGCCAGCAAGGGCGTATCGCTGGCCGTCAAGCTGGCCATGGTCGGGCTGGCCCTGCTCATTCCGGCCGCGGCCTGGCTGGCCATGACCGGCGTCAACCGGGTGCGGCGCCGGCGCCGGCGGTCACCGCTCTAGCCGGCCCCCGGCGGTCACAGCCCCAGAGAGCGGCCCACTATCTCCTTCATGATCTCGGTGGTCCCGCCGTAGATGGTGGTGATGCGGGCGTCGAGGTAGGCCCGGGCGATCGGGTATTCGAGCATGTAGCCGTACCCGCCGAAGAGCTGCAGGCAGCGGTCGACGGCCTTCTTCTGCAGCTCCGTGCACCACCACTTGGCCATGGCCGCATCCTCGGCCGTCAGCGTCCCGGCGTTGAGACCGGTGACGCAACGGTCCACGAAGGACTGGCCGATCTCTATCTCGGTGGCCAGCTCGGCCAGCACGAAGCGGCTGTTCTGGAAACTGCCGATGGGCTGGCCGAATGCCGTCCGTCCCCGGACATAGTCGAGGGTCATCTCCAGCGCCGACCGGGCGGCGGCCACGGCGGAGGCTGCTATGGACAGCCGCTCCTGGGGCAGGTTGGCGACCAGCTGGGCGAAGCCGCCGCCTTCCTCGCCCAGCAGGTTGGCCACCGGGACCTGCACTTCGTGGAAGAACAGCTCGGCGGTGTCCTGGGCGTGCTGGCCGATCTTCTCGAGGTTACGGCCCCGCTCGAATCCCTCCATTCCCCGTTCCAGCACGAGCAGGGACATGCCCTTGTGCCGTTCGGCGGGATCGGTCTTGACAGCCACGATGACCAGGTCGGAGTTGATGCCGTTGGTGATGAAGGTCTTGGAGCCGTTCACCACGTAGCAGTCCCCGTCCCTGCGGGCGGTGGTCGACATCGACGCCAGATCGGAGCCCATCCCCGGTTCGGTCATGGCGATCGCGGTGATCAGCTCACCGGAGGCGATCCCTGGCAGCCACCTCCGCTTCTGCTCCTCGGAGCAGTAGCGGAGGTAGTAGGGCAGGCAGATGTCGTTGTGGAGGGTGAGGCCCAGGCCGGCGGCTCCGGCCCCCACCGCCTGGAGCTCCTCGCCGATCACCAGGTTGTAGCGGAAGTCGTCCACGCCTCCCCCGCCGAACTCCTCGGGTATGGCCATGCCGAGAAAACCGTGGCGCCCGGCTTCCGAGAACACCGATCGGGGCACGATGCCGGCCTCGTCCCAGCGGTCCTTCTGCGGAACCACCTCCTTTTCGACCCAGGAGCGGAAGCTCGCCCGCAAGGCGTCGTGCTCAGGTTCGAACAGCGTCCTTTCCATGACGTTCACGCTACCGGTCGGGTCCCCTCCGGCCGTCAGGGGCGGCCGCAGGGGAAGCCTGAGCAGAAGGCCTGCTCCGTCTCCGCTCATCGAATCCCCCGGCGGGCCGCCAGGAGGATTTCGCTCGCCGATTGCCGGAATGGGCCTTAGGGACCTTCGGCTCCCTCG
>JAKAXG010000554.1 GCA_021827225.1 Actinomycetes bacterium
CGTGTTGGATGTCCTCGACCCGCAGGTCGCCCTCGCTGATCGAGGCGAACAAGGCGGCTTCGGCTCTCGGACCCAGCTGGCGGTCGAGCAGGTAGGCGGCCTCGGCGACCACCATTGGCGTGGTCACCAGTGGGCCGGGATGCTCCTCCAGGATGGCCGTGCAGGGCTGATGGTGAGCATCGCTGGTGTCAGCAGCCGCGACCAGCGGGCCGGTGTCGACCAGCAGCACTCAGTCGCGCCCGAAACCCTCGGCCAGCAGGTCGTCGGCCTCGGCCGCCCCGCGGGTCTGGCCGGACGCCCCGATGGCCACGAAGGCCAGATGCCGGCGCCGGCCAGCCGGGGACTCCTCGGAGGGAAAGCGTGCCGAGAGGGTTTCGGCGGCCAGCTCGTCGACGCTGATCCCGCGCCGGGCCGCCTCAGCTGCCAACCGTTCAGCCAGTTCGTCGGGCAGATGCACGGTGGACATGATCATCCAGGGTAGAGGCTGCGGGCGCGATCTGGACGGGAGATACCTCTCTCAACGGGCCGCCGCTGATCGACTCCAATACCAGTGACAGCCCGACTGATCCCCCGCCTCCCCCAAGAACTCGCCTTACCGACTCCACGACCCCAATCCCCTTCCCGCCACGTCACGGCCCGCGTCTCCGCCTCCCCCTCCTTCCTCCACCCCCCTTGGAGCCACAGACCCGTGAATAGCCTGGTGCGGGCCGCGCGCCATCAGCTGGAGGGCCAGGTCGGTGCTGCTGTGGGGCTGAGACTTACGCGGCGGGCTTGTCGAGCATGACGCGGTAGCCGAGATGTTCGAGCTGGCTGACCAGGCGGCGAGCGTGGGCCTGGTCGTTCCGTTCGGACAGCCAGTCGGCTCCGAGGTCGCTGTAGGGCTCGTCGCGTAGCAGCATGTAGTAGGCGGCGACCAGGATGGAGTGAGCGATGGCCACCTGCGCCCGGCCCGCGCCTCGCCGCTTGGCCACACGGGTGTAGCGGGAGGTCAGATAGTTCGGCTTGCGGGATCGGCCGACCGATGCGGCCGCCTCGACCAGCACCGACGCGAGCCACTTGTTCCCGTGCCCGCTGCCAGCGGGGGTCTTCTTGCCGGCCGACTCGTTCAAGGCAGGGGCAAGGCCGGCCCACGAGGCCAGGTGGCCCGCGGACGGGAACCGGGACATGTCCGCACCGGTCTCGGCCACGATGACCTGGGCGGTGTGTTCACCCACGCCGGGGATCGTGGTCAACAGGGCGATCTGGTGATCCCAGGGACGGCACGCCCGGGCCACGGACTCGTTGATCTCCGCCAAGGCGGCTTCGACCATGTCGAGCCGGCGCAGGATGGCATGCGCCAGCCGGGCATGATCGGTGTCGAAGTGGCCGGTGAGAGCCTCGGCCAGGTCGGGGATCTTGCGGCGCATCTTCCCCTTGGCCAGATCGGCCAATGCCTCCGGGTTGCTCTCTCCGGCGATCATGGCATGAAGCATCGATCGGGCCGATGCCGTGGTCAGGCTGGACGCCACCGAGGACAGCTTGATCGAGGCGTCCTCGAGCATTAGCTCCAGCCGGGTGGCGTCGCGGGTGCGGTCACCCATCAGCTGGGCCCGGTAGCGGGTGAGCAGACGCAGCCGTCGGATCGGCGGGGGCGGCACGAACGACGGGGCCAGCAGCCCGTGCTCGAGCAGCTGTGCGATCCACTCGGCGTCTTTGACGTCACTCTTGCGTCCGGGCACCGCCTTCATGTGCGAGGCGTTGAGCAGCCAGGTCTCCATCACCTCCTCCAGGCAGTAGAACACCGGCTTCCAATACGTGGAAGTGGACTCCATCGCCGCGATGCCCACCCCCTCGGACACCAGCCAGTCCCGCATCACCTCCAGCGACCGGCACATCGTCTTGAACGTACGCGTCTGCGTTCGACGTCCACGACCGGTGCCGGGCACCCGGACACAGACCGTGACCGACTCCTTGCCGATATCCAAACCGGCAACCCTGTCGAAGAGCACCTCCATCAGACCCCCCTTTCGATGGGCAACGAAGTGATCCGGAAGGCTCCTCTGCCAGGACACAGACCCACGTGCTCGAAGCAACAATCCAACGGCACCCGAGAAACCCCGCGCCATACACCTCTACGGGCTCGAACCCGCACCAGTTTGAACCGACGTCTCCGGACCACGCCCTCATTCTCAGCCACCAACGCGGCCACCAGGCCATTTGCTTTACACCTCTGGCACCAAGGTGCACCCTGGCGGGTTAGGTGACGCACCGCTCCCCATAAAGGTGGGCGCCCCCGGCAGGGCGGCCGGGAGGAATGTCAACGGTGATCTCGATCCGAAGGGTGAGTCTGGGAGGGGGGTTCCGGTACCTGATGGAGTCCGTCGCGGCCGGCGATGAGGGCTCCCGGCCGGCCGACGGGCTGGCCGCCTACTACGCCGCCACCGGGACCCCGCCGGGCCGGTTCCTCGGTGCCGGGCTGGCCGACCTCGACGGCAGCAGAGGGGTATCGAAGGGGTCGGAGGTCTCGGAGCTGCACTTGCGGCGGATGCTGGGCGAGATGTGCGACCCGATCAGCGGGGAACCGGTCGGGCAGACGCCTCTGCTGTCGGACAGGCGGGTGCCGGTGGCGGGCTTCGACCTCACCTTCAGCCCCACCAAGTCCGTGTCGGTGGCCTGGGCGCTGGCCGATCCCAAGACGAAGGCGGTGATCTACGACTGCCACCGGCGGGCCATCGACTGCGTGCTCTCTTACGCCGAGCGGGAGGTGTTCCGGTCCCGTTCCGGTCCGCAGGGTGCGGTCGAGGAGGACGTCTGTGGGGTGGTGGCTGCAGCGTTCACCCACTGGGATTCCCGGTCTGGAGATCCGCAGCTCCACGACCACGTGATCGTGTGGAACCGGGCCCGCAGCGTGTCGGACTACCGGTGGCGGACCCTGGACAGCCGGGGGCTGTTCAAGGCGTCGGTCATGCTCTCCGAGCTGCACCAGGGCGTCCTGTCGGACGTTCTCACGGAGGCGCTCGGTGTGGGCTGGGAGGGACGGGAGCGGCGCCATTCCGAGCACCGCCGGTGGGAGATCACCGGCGTGCCGGAGTCGCTGATGCAGGAGTTCTCGACCCGCTCCGGCCAGGTGGAGGATCGCACTGCTCGCCTGGTGGAGGAGTTCCGGACGGCGCACGGCCGGCGGCCGACGACGGTCGAGACCATGCGCCTGGCCCAGCAGGCCACTCTCGAGACCCGGCCGGCCAAGACGTATCGCAGCCTGGCGGAGATGACCGCCGGCTGGCGAACACGCGCCGGGTCTTACCTCGGTGCGGTGGGAGAGCAGATGGCCTGGGTCAGCGTCCTGGCGGGGCGCAACGACCTGCCCCTCCTGCGCTCCAACGATCTGGCCGAGGCGATACTGGCCGACGCCGCCCGGGTGGCCCGCGAGGCGGTGTCGTCCCGGCGAGCCACCTTCGGCCGGCACAACGTCATGGCCGAGGCGCTGCGCGTGCTGCACGGTGTGCGCTTCGCGTCGCCGACCGACCGGATCGCCACCGCTGAGCGGATCACAACTCTTGCACTCGACGCCTCCCTGCTACTGACCCCGCCGACGCCCGCAGCGACGCCCGCCGGGAGGGCCTCATCACGCCGCCCCATCTCCCACGAGCTCTACACCACCCAGGAGATCCTCGACGCCGAGGCCCGCCTCCTCGACGCCGGCCGGCGCACCGGCGCCCCGACGGTCCGGCGCCAGGTCGTCGCCGAGATCGCCGAACAGACCCTGCCCGGCAGCGGCCACCGCCTCTCGCTGGACCAGGCCCTGGCCGTGGAGAAGATCGCCACCTCCGCCCTGGCCCTCGACGTGCTGGTCGGGCCGGCCGGGACCGGGAAGTCGACCACCATGGCCGGCCTCCGGGCCGTCTGGGAAGCCCGGTACGGCCCCGGCAGCGTCATCGGGTTGGCACCCTCTGCAGCGGCCGCCGCAGCGCTCGCCGGCGAACTGAGAATTCCG
>JAKAXG010000555.1 GCA_021827225.1 Actinomycetes bacterium
GAATCCGAGGAGGACGACCACTGATGGGACGCAAGGTCCTGCTGGTCACGACCGACCAGCAGCGCTACGACACTCTGGGTTGCAACGGTGGCCGGCTGGCCCGGACCCCCGTCGTGGACGGCCTCGCCGCCCAGGGGATCCGGTACGAGCGGGCGGTCCCCCAGTCGGTTGTCTGCATGCCGTCCCGGTCCACGATCCTGACCGGACAGCACCCGGCCACCCACGGGGTGTGGATGAACGGGGTGCCCCTCCCGCCGGACGCCCCGTCCTTTGCCGAGCTGCTGCGCCGGGCCGGGTACCGCACGGCGCTGGTGGGCAAGGCGCACTTCGAGCCGTTCCTGGACCCGTTCCTCCGATTCCAGGAGAACAAGGTGCCCCCCGGCGGTGACCTGCCGGCCGGCGGCGCCCACCGCGGATTCGAGCACATCGAGACCGCCACCCACGGGGCGGTGGGCCCCTTGCACTACGCCCGGTGGATGCGCGACAACCACCCGGAGGCGCTGGGCGGGTTCTTCGCCGTCCTCGACTCCGACATGCAGGTGAGCGCCGAAGGAGGGGGGGACACCGGGGCGCCGCAGGTGAAGGTGAACCCGGTGCCGAGGGAGTGGTACCACACCGACTGGGTGGCAGAGCGGACCATCTCCTGGCTGGACGGGTTGGCCGGAGACGAGGACTGGTTCTGCTGGATGAGCTTCCCCGACCCCCACCACCCGTGGGACCCGCCGCAATCCGAGGTCGGTCGTATCGACTGGAGGGAGGTTCCGTTGCCCGCCGGCTACCCGTCGAGCCGGGAGCAGCGGGAGGCGATCCTGGACTCCAAGCCGCGCCACTGGCGGCTCTGGTACGACGGCGCGCTCGTCTCGAACTACGAGGCGCCGGCCCGGTGGGTGCCGGCGACCCTCACCCCGGACCAGGTGCGCGAGGTGAACGCCCGCAACGCCGTGGAGTGCGAGTTGATCGACGAGGCCCTCGGTCGGGTGCTGTCCGCCATCGAGCGCCGGGGCTGGGGTGACGACCTCGACGTGGTGTTCACGACCGACCACGGGGAGCTGCAGGGCGACTTCGGGCTGCTGTTCAAGGGGCCGTACCACGTGGACGGGCTCATGCGCCTGCCGCTGGTGTGGCGGCCGGCGCCCTCGCTCGGTCAGCGCCCGGGGGTCGTCAGCGCCCCGGTCGGCCTGGTGGACCTGGCCCCCACGATCTGCCGGTCCGCGGGGGTGGAGGTGCCGGAGTGGATGCAGGGCCGGCCCCTGCCGGTGGACGACGCCGACGCGGCCGGCAGGGGATTCGGCCGGGTACTGACCGAGTGGGACAGCGAGCTGTTCGGGGTGAGCATCCATCTGCGGACGATCACCCAGGGGTCGCTGGTGTGCACCACCTGTCTGCCGGGGACGGTGCACGACGGCACCGAGGGGGAGCTGTACGACCTCGACGCCGACCCCCACCAGCTCGTCAACCGGTGGGACGACCCGGAGTGGCGGCCGGTACGGGAGGATCTGCTGGCGGAGCTCGCCGCCGCCGCCCCGCCGGCCCGCCTGCCGAAGGCGGACCTGGAGGCCCCGGTCTGACCCCAGCGGCGGCCGGCCCCGCCCCTCGTCAGGCCGGTCCGGCCAGGTCCCGGCGCATCTGGCCGCTGGCCAGCGCCGCGTGGTTCAAGATGTTGCGGGCCATGGACGACTCCTGCTGCGCGGACCTGGCCGCATAGATCGCCTGGCGGGCCTGGTGGGCCTCGGTCGAGCGGGGATCGGCCAGCACCGCGAACTCGATGAGGTGGCACGCCAGGCGGGCGTCACCGGCGTCGAGCAGCTGGCGCGCCCTGTCGATCACCGGACCCACCCCGCCCGCCAGCTGCACCCAGGCGGAGGCCTGCTCGTGACGGGGGGCGGGCAGCAGGTTGTCCGGCTCGCCGTCGTACCAGCCGCCGTACCGGCGCCAGACGTTGCGGATCAGGAACTGCGGGTGGTCGTACACCGGACGCAGGTAGGGCCGCTCGAGCAGCGCCTCGGGGATCTCCACCCCGTGGATCACCTGATCGAGGGTGCACCCCTGGTTCATGAGGTTGACCGCCTGGTCCTCGATGGTGTCGAGCAGGTCGGCGGTGTCGGTCAGGGCCTGGCGGATCCGGTCCGCGCCGAAGATCGGTAACCCGTGCCCGGAGAGCATGATCTCCGCTCCCAGGCCGGCCATCTGTCGCAGGGCGGTGGCCCAGTCGCTCAGGTAGCGCTGCACCTTCTGGGGGTTCCCGGCATTCGGCACGGCGTAGATGAACAGATCACCGGGGTGCAGCAGGCGTCGCTCAGGGATCCAGGTCCAGGTGGCGTCGTCGGTCTCGCCCCGGCCGTGGTGCAGCTCGAAGGTCAGATCCCCCTGCCGGAATGTCAGCCGGTCCTGGTAGGTGACATCGGGGAAGCGGTACTCGGTCGGCCAGGTGAAGCCGTCCACCGGCAGGGCGAACTGGCGCATGTTGATGGCGGCGTTCCACCCGGGGGTGTGCTGATAGCGGCGGAAGTGGTCGGGCACGGCGGCGTGCCCGTACACAGTCGGTCCCGGCCACTGCCGGCTGCGGGCCTCCTCCTCGAAGCGGGCGGTGCCGAACACGTGGTCCACGTGATGGTGGGAGTAGACGGCGGCGGCCAGGCGGCTGCCCGGTCGCCAGGCGCGCACGCCGTCGAAGACCACGTCCCGGTCGAACACCCCGCCGGTGTCGAGCATCACCAGGCCGTCGCCGGTGTCGACCGCGGTGACACTCGCCAGGCTCTTCAGATAGAGGACGCCGTCGGAGATCTCCTCGGTCACCCGGTCGGCGATGGGGCGCACCGGGTGGTGCTCGTGGACGAGGTCACCCTCCCCGTTCCAGTGCCGCTCGGCCAGCTCTCGGATGGTGGCTCCAGGCCCGGCAGACGTCATGTGGACAACCCCTTCTGCGGTCGATGCGTGGGGGCAGTCTAAGAGGCAGCGGCGGTGACGCCCCTGAACGGGCGGGCTAATTCCGGTTGAGCAGCGCCTCGAGCGCGGAGGTCCATGCCCGGCGAACCTGGGTCCGGGACCGGCCGTACTCGGAGACCATCAGATCCCAGCCGTCGAAGGAGACCAGGACGTCGATCAGGGCGACCAGGTCGTCCGCCTCCGCCCGGGAGCGGGCCTTGATCTCCGGAGCGAAGTGGTCCCGCACCTGGCCGTCGAGGATCTTGCGGTACCGCCGGATGTCATCGGCGATGACGGGGGCGTAGGGCGCCCTCATCTGGGCGGTGCGGGCCGGCCCGGCGAGCAGCTCGTTGACCTTGATCCGAACGTCGACGAACCGGCGGATCCTGGCTTCGAGGGGCCCGTCGTCAGTACCGGAGCCGTACAGCAGCGGCTCGACCCGCTCGAAATGGCGTTCGATGACCGCCCTTCTCAGATCGTCGAGACCCTCGAAGTAACGGAAGATCGACCGGGCGGACAGGCCGGAGCGCTTGGTGAGCTGCTCGATGGACGGATCGAGCTCGCCCTCGTCCATCAGGGTGAGGGCGGCCTCCACCACGTCTTCTCTGTTGCGCTCCCGCCTGGCCGTCCGTCCGTCTACAGATCCCGTCATGGCCCTCACTCTACCCACCGCTTCCTTTGTGACAGTTATAGGGCATAAAAACCGGCGAATCCCCCGCTATCCATACCGGGGACAGACCAGGCGAAGGTCCGCAGCCGACCGGCGGGGGTCAGCCGGGCCGCTCCACCCGGTCCGCGAACTGCGATATGACCTCCGCCAGCCGGCCCGGCTGGTCCTCCTGCAGGAAGTGCCCGGCGCCGGCCACGGTCGTGTGCGGTTCCCGGGAGGCCCCCGGGATGCGCCGGATGAACGCCCGCTCGCCCCCGGCCGTGATCGGGTCACCGTCGCTGAAGGCGCACATCCACGGCTTTTCGAACGAGCCCAGAGCCTCCCAGGCCCTGGTGTTCGCGGCGTGCTCGGGATCGTCCACCGAGGTGGGCACC
>JAKAXG010000556.1 GCA_021827225.1 Actinomycetes bacterium
CCCCGCCCTCGAGGAGCGGGGGGTCACCGACGCCCAGATCCGGACCATGCTGGTCGACAACCCCCGCCGGATCTTCGAGACCCAGGGCGCCTACTAGCCGCCGGCGCCGGCCCCGGCGGTGGGGGGTGCGCCGGCCGGGACCGGTGCACCCCCGCCGGGCTCAGTCCGAGGAGACGCCCTTGGGAGCCTGCTGCTTCATGAAACCGAACATGTAGCCGGCGACCCGGCGCATCTGGATCTCCTCCGCCCCCTCCGTGATGCGGTAGCGGCGGTGGTGCCGGTAGATGTGCTCGAACGGCTGGTGCCGGGAATACCCGAGCCCTCCGTGGATCTGCATGGCCCGGTCGGCCGCCTCGCAGCACAGGCGGTTGGCCCAGTAGTTGCACATCGAGACCTTGTCGGACTGCGAGAACGCCCCGTACTTGTCCATCGACCACGCCGTCTTCTGGATCAGGGTGCGGAGCATCTCGCACTGGGTCTGCAACTCGACCAGCGGGAACTGGATGGCCTGGTTGGTGGCCAGCGGCTTGCCGAACGGGGCCCGCTTCTTGGCGTACTCCACCGACCGGTCGATGCAGAACTCGGCCGCCCCCAGGCTGGACGCGGCCTGGCGGATCCGGTTCTCGTTGAAGAAGTGCTGCACGACCTGCAGTCCCTTGCCCTCGCCGCCGAATATCGCCGAGTGCGGCACCCGCACGTTGGTGAGAGAGATGTGGGCATGGTCGGTGGGCATGTTGAACGTCCAGAGGTACTCCTCGACCTTGAAGCCGGGGGAGTCCGTGGGTACGAGGAAGGCGGTGATGCCGCTGCCGTCGCCGGCCTTGCCGCTGGTCCGGGCCATGATCATGTCGTACTGGGCGGAGTGGATGCCGGTGTTCCAGGTCTTCTCACCGTTGATCACCCACTCGTCGCCGTCACGCTCGGCGTGGGTCTCCATGTGGGTGGCGTCGGATCCGTGGTTGGGCTCGGTGATCCCGAAGGCGAAGTGGCGCCGCCCCTCCGCCAGGTCGTCGACCCACTCCTTCTTCTGCTCCTCGGTGCCGTAGTGCAGCATGAGGAGCAGGCCCACGTTGTTGCCGACGACCGCATGCTCGTTCTGCAGGTCGCAGTGGAGCCCCAGGCCCTTGCGGGCCAGGTGCTCGCGGATCACCGCCATCCCCAGATTGGTGCCGTTCTTGCCGCCGTACTCCTTCGGGAACGGATACCGGTAGTGGCCGGCGGCGTCGGCCCGCCGGCGGGCCTCCCGCAGGAGCGCCTCCCACTCGGCGGAAGGCAGCCCGCCGCGGTCCCAGTCGGTGCGGGAATCCTCCCGGCGGTGGTCGAAGAAGCGGATGTTGTCGTCCTCCGCCTCCAGCGGTTTGATCTCCCGCTCTATGAAATCGTCGATTTCCGCCAGGTACTCCTGAAGATCCTTGGGGATCTCGAAATCCATTTGCTCCCCTCCTACCGCGTACGCATCAACTCTTGGGAATCTATCTGACTGAACATCCGTTCAACAGGTGCCGTTGCGTTATCCGGTCGACTTCTCCGGCCTGACGACGACGGCGGCGGGCGCGGGTGGCCCGCGCCCCGCTAGGCTAACGAACGGTTGATCGGTCGGGCACGCCCGGGGTAGGAGCCGGAGGAGGCTTGTGGGGGAATTGGCGTCGGACAGTGCGGGCTCCGGCGGGCTGGCGGAACGTCTGGCCGTGGTGCTGCGGAAGGAGTGGGGCGACCAGGGGCTCACCGTGGCCGGTCTGCGCCGTCTGACCGGGGGCGCCAGCCGTGAGACGTGGGCGTTCGACGCCGTCCGGGGTTCCGGGGAGAGAGCTGCGCTCATCCTGAGGCGCGACCCGCCGGGAACCGAGCGCCCGGGTGGCATGTCCAACGAGGCGGCGGCGCTGCGGGCGGCGGCGAGCGCCGGCGTGCCCGAACCCGAGCTCTTCGTGAACTCCGACGACCCCGCCGTCCTCGGGTCGGCGTTCATGATCATGGAACGCGTCGAGGGCGAGACCATCGCCAGGAGGATCCTGCGCGACCCCGAGTACGCCAAGGCGCGCGAGACCCTCGCCTTCCGCTGCGGGGAGATCCTCGCCCGGATCCATTCGATTCCCACCGCCGACGTCCCCGGTCTGCCCGTCCTCGACCAGTTGGCCAACTGCGAGCAGGGACTGCGGGACCTGGACGAGCCGCACCCGGTGCTGGAGCTCGGGCTGCGGTGGCTGAAGGTGCACGCCCCCCCGGCCAGCACCGGCCGGACGGTGGTCCACGGGGATTTCCGCAACGGGAACCTGATCATCGGCGAGGACGGGGTCCGAGGCGTTCTGGACTGGGAGATCACCCACATCGGCGACCCGGCCGAGGACCTCGGCTGGCTGTGCGTCAAGGCCTGGCGGTTCGGCGCCCCGGCTCCGGTCGGCGGCTTCGGCTCCTACGAGCAGCTTCTCGAGGGATACAGGGCGGGGGGCGGCAGGCACATCGATCTGGAGTCGGTGCGCTGGTGGGAGGCCCTGGGCACGCTGCGCTGGGGCCTGGGGTGCATCGGCCAGGCCCGTCGGCACCTCGAGGGTTCCGTGCGTTCCGTGGAGCTGGCGGCCATCGGTCGCCGGGCCTGCGAGCAGGAATGGGACCTTCTGAAACTGATCCGGTAAAGAACCCGACCAAAGGGGGGACCGCAATGGTCAACACCATGCTTGTCAGCGACATCATCCGCTACGCCGCGGTAGCCGAACCCGACAGCGCGGCGCTGGTCTACGAGGGGAGATCGTTCACCTTCGCCGAGCTCGAGTCGCGGATCAACCGGCTGGCCAACGGCCTGCTGGAGCTGGGGGATCCGGGGGACCGCGTGGCGATCCTGGCCGAGAACCTGGTCGAGTACGTGGACGCCTACTACGGCGTCCCCCTGGCCGGAATGGTCCTGACCTTCCTCAACTACCGGCTCCACCCGAGGGAGATCGAGAACATCCTGGCGAACTCGGGAGCGAAGATCCTCATCGTCGAGCCGTCGTACCTGGAGAAGCTGCAGGAGATCGGGGCGACGGGGAACCTCAGCCAGATTCTCGTGACCGGCGACGGGCCGGTGGCCGCCGGAGCCAACGTGATCCGCTACGACGACCTGGTCGGCCAGGCTTCGTCGGCCGTCCCGCAGGTGGACGTCAGCGACGATGACCTGGCCTGGCTCATCTACACCAGCGGCACCACCGGGATGCCCAAGGGTGTGATGCTGAGCCACCGCAATCTGATCTCCGCCATGGCCAACTCCGTGATGGCGTGGGAGCGGGGCAAGGCCACGGTCACGCTGATGCCGTGGCCGCTCTGCCACGTCGCCGGTTACGGCGTGCTCGTCACCCACAGCCAGCGGCGGCGGATGGTGCTCATGCGCGGCTACGAGCCCGAGGCGTTCCTGTCGGCCATCGAGAAGTACCGCATCACCGACACGTCCGTGGCCCCCACGATGCTCAGCATGCTGCTGCGCCACCCGTCGATCGACAACTACGACGTGAGCAGTGTGGAGCGGATCGGTTACGGGGCGGCCGCCATGCCGATCGAGGTGCTCAAGCAGGGCATGGCCCGCTTCCCCCAGGCCCGCTTCCTGACCGGCTTCGGGATGACCGAACTGGGCGGCAACGTGCTGTACCAGTCACCGGAGGCCCACCTGAGGGCCCTGGCCGGCGAGCCGGAGCTGCTGGCGTCGGTCGGCCGGCCCATGCCGCTGGGGGCGGTGCGGGTGGTCAACGACAAGATGGAGGACGTCAAGCCGGGGGAGATCGGCGAACTGGTGATCAGCGCCCCGCAGGTCACCAAGGGTTACTGGAACAACCCCGCCGCTACGGCGGAGGCCTTCGCCGGCGGCTGGTTCCACAGCGGTGACCTGGCCCGCCGGGACGAGGAGGGCAACTTCTACATCGTCGACCGCAAGAAGGACATGATCATCACCGGCGGGGAGAACGTCTACAGCCGGGAGGTGGAGGAGATCATCTA
>JAKAXG010000557.1 GCA_021827225.1 Actinomycetes bacterium
TTCGTCGGTTTCTGCGGTGGATTTGCCCCATTGGATGAGGACAATTGACCCGGGACCTCGGTCCCTATTCAGACGGTGGGACAGATGCCGACACTAGAGATTGTGAAAACAGGGCGGATGGCGGCGGCGGAGGCCGCACCCGCTCGCGACGGTCGCCGGGCCCGGTTGTGACCGTCAGCGAGGCGGTGGAGGTCGGCGTGGCCGACCGGTCCGGACCCGACCTGACCGCCCTGGTCCGCGACGCGGTCACCGGCATGGCCTTCGTGGGGCTCGACGGCCGGTACCGCATGGTGAACGGGGCGTTCTGTCGGATGGTGGGCCGGCCCGAGCAGGACCTGATCGGGCGGCGCCCCTCCGAGGTCACCCACCCCGACGAGCGCAGCGCCGCCCAGGCGACCATGGACCGCCTGCTCGGGGCGCGGGTCATGGCCGACCAGGTCCAGAAGCGCTACGTCCGCCCCGACGGGTCGGTGATCGTGGCCGTGCGCACCACCACCGTGGTGCGCGACCGGGCCGGCGAGCCGGTCGGGCTGTTCACCCAGATGGTGGACGTCACCGACGCGGCGGCCGCCCAGGAGGCGGTCGCCCGCTCGGAGTCCAAGTTCCGGGCCCTCCTCGAGCACGCCGCCGAGCTGACCCTGCTGCTCGACCGGGAGGCCCGGGTCACCTTCGCCTCCCCGGCCTGCCTGCGCCTGCTCGGGCACACCCCCGAACAGATGGAGGGCCGTCCCGCCTTCGAGTTCATCCACCCCGACGAGCTGGCCCGGGCCTACACCAACTTCGCCGGGCACATGCGCGGCGAGGGGCTCCCCCGGCGGGTGGCCTACCGGGTGATGCACCGCGACGGGTCGTGGCGCCACGCCGAGGTCATCGTCACCAACCTGCTCGACGACCCCAACGTGGGGGCGCTGGTGGTCAACGTGCGCGACATCACCGACCAGAAGCGCTACGAGGACCAGCTGGTGGCCAGCGAGCAGCGGTTCCGGGCTCTGGTGGCCAACTCGTGGGACATCATCACCGTCCACGACGGCACCGGACGGATCCAGTACTGCAGCCCGGCCATCACCGCCCAGCTCGGCTACAGCGCCGACGAGCTGGTGGGCGCCGACCCCTTCGCCATCCTCCACCCCGACGACGCGGCCATCGCCACCGACTTCCGCCAGGTGGTGGCCCACAACCAGAACGGCACCACCATCCAGTACCGCTTCCCCCACAAGGACGGTTCGTGGCGGTGGCTGGAGTCGGCCGTGCACAACCGGCTGGACGACCCGGCGGTGGCCGGGGTGGTCGTCACCAGCCGCGACATCAGCGGCCGGCGGCGCAAGACCGCCCAGCAGGCGTCCATCGCCCAGCTCAGCGACTTCGCCCTGAAAGGCGGACCCATGGAGGGCCTGCTCCAGCACGCCGTGGACCTGCTCGGCGGGGTCCTGGAGATCGAGCACTGCGCGGTGGTCCGCGAGGAGGGCGACGGCACTCTTAGGGTGGTGGCCCGCCGGGGCCAGTCGCTCATGGGCGAGGTGTACGAGGCGGACCTGGCCGGCCGGCCCCGCACGGTCACCGCCCAGGCCCTGCGGGACCGGGCGACCGTGGTGTGGCGGAACGACTCGGCCACCATCCCGGCACCGGTCGAGGGGCTGCGCAGCGGCGCCTCGGCGGTGATCTCCCCGGCCACCGGGCCCCGCTGGGCGCTGTCGGTGTACTCCCGGCGGCCCGATGCCTTCTCCGACGACGACATCGCCTACCTGGAGTCGGCGGCCAACGTGCTGGCCGCGGCGATCACCCGCAACCGGATCGAGAGGGAACTGCGCCACCAGGCCCTCTACGACGGGCTGACCGGGCTGCCCAACCGGGTGCTGCTGCTCGACCGGCTGGGAAGCGCCCTGCGGCGGATCTCCCGGAGCTCGTCCGGGGTGGCCGTGCTGTTCGTGGACCTGGACAACTTCAAGCTGGTCAACGACACCCTGGGCCACTCCGCCGGCGACATCGTGGTCTCCGCTGTGGCCGAGCGGATCGACCGGGCGGTGCGCTCCTCCGACACCGTGGCCCGCTTCGGCGGCGACGAGTTCGTGGTGGTGAGCGAGGGGGTGGACGCCGCCGACGCCTCGGACCTGGCCCGGCGGATCCGCTCCGCCCTCAGCTCGCCGATCGATCTGGGCGACCGGTCGGTCACGATCACCGCCAGCATCGGCTACGCCCTGACCAGCGACCCGGCGCTCAGCGCCGACGACATCCTGGCCGAGGCCGACACCGCCATGTACGCGGCCAAGCAGGCGGGCAAGGACTGCGCCGCCATGTTCGAGCCGCGCATGCGCGAGAGCGCCAGCGCCGAGCTGGAAGCCGTCTCGGGTATGCGCCGGGCCCTGGAGCGGGGGGAGTTCCGGCTGCACTACCAGCCCATCATCGACGTCCTCGCCGGGACGCGCATCGGCTGCGAGGCCCTGCTGCGTTGGCAGCACCCCACCGAGGGGCTGCTCGGGCCGGCGGAGTTCATCGGCTACGCCGAGGCGTCCGGGCTGGTCATCCCCCTCGGGGAATGGGTGCTGCGCAGCGCCTGCTTCCAGTCGGCGGGATGGCGGGCCGCCGGACTGCCGGCGCACGTGTCGGTCAACGTGTCGGGCCTGCAGATCCTCGAGTCGGACCTGGTGGACTCGGTGCGCCGGGCCCTCGACGACAGCGGCGCCCACCCGTCCGATCTGTCGCTGGAGCTGACCGAGAACGCCGTCATGTCCGACCTGGCGCGGGCGGCCAGCGTGATCGACCGGCTGGGGGCGCTGGGCGTGCACGTGGGGATGGACGACTTCGGCACCGGCCACTCGTCGTTGTCCCAGCTGGCCGGGCTGCCGTTCGACTTCGTCAAGATCGACCGGTCCTTCGTCCGCGACTACGACCGGGACCGGCGCAGCGCGGCCATGCTGGAGACCATCGCCAGCCTGACCCGCACCCTGGACCTAAGGGCGGTGGCCGAGGGGGTGGAGACCGAGGAGCAGCTGGAGCACCTGAAGAAGCTGGGCATCCACCTCATCCAGGGATTCCTGCTGGGCCGGCCGGTGCCGGCCGAGGACCTCCCCCCGGCCTGAGCGCCAGCCGGACGCCCTCCCGGTGCGGCGCAGCGGTTAGAGTCGCTCCCCGAGGGAGCGACATACGTAGCGACCACGAGCAAGGGGCACTCAGATCGACACGAACCTGCGGCAGCCGGAGCCCCCGGTGCCGCCCGCAGCCGACTTCACGGACCTGGCGCCGGTCGCCATCGTGGTGTGCGACCTGTCCGGTTCCGCCCAGTGGGCCAACCACAGCTGGAGCGAGCTGTCGGGCATGCCCGAGCCTTCGGCGCTCGGGCTGGGGTGGCTGGAGGGGGTGGAGCGGTCGGCCCGGGAGGGCCTCTACGAGACGGCCCGCTGGGTGGGCGACACCGGCACCCCCGCCTCCCGGGACTGCCAGATGGTCACCGCCCAGGGGCTGCGCTGGGTGCGGTGGTGGATGCAGCGGCGCGACTCCCGGGAGGGGCCGGTGGTGGTGCTGGCCGCCGCCGACATCCACGACGAGCGGGTGGACCGGGGCGAGCTGTACCACCTGGCCACCCACGACGCCTTGACCGGGCTGCACAACCGGCGGTTCTTCCTGGAGAGCGTGGACCAGGCGCTCAAGCGGGCCGGCCGGTCCGGTCAGCGGGTGGCGCTGCTCTACGTGGACCTCGACGGCTTCAAGGAGGTCAACGACCAGGCCGGCCACGCCGTCGGCGACCGCATCCTCAACGAGGTGGCCGCCCGCATGCGCGCCGCCATCCGCTCCTGTGACGTGGCCGCCCGCATCGGCGGCGACGAGTTCGCCGTGTTGCTCGACGGGGCCACCGACATCGACACCACCCGCATCGTGGCCCGGCGGGTGGAGAAGGCGCTCGGCCAGCCCATCGAGCTGGAGGGCCGGTCCTGGCCGCTGGCCGCCTCCATCGGCGCGGCGG
>JAKAXG010000558.1 GCA_021827225.1 Actinomycetes bacterium
CACTGGCTGCCGACCACCGCCGCCGACAGGATCGCCCCCCTCCTGCTGGAGCACCTGGGCTCGGTGCCCGACTGACGGCCCGCCGCCGATCGACTTCCGGGGTCGGGTAGCGGGCCGGCACGGAAACGGCTCGGAAGGTCGCGGCCATCCGGGTCACCACCCCGCCTCCTCCGGCCCGGAGGAGCGGCGGTCACGGCCCGCAGGGCAGCTTCCAGCGGCCGGCGGAACGGGCCGAAAGTCCCTGCTGGGGCCGCTCCGGTTCCCACCACCATGAAGCCATGACAAATGGGCGAAAGACGGATAGCGCGGCAGGGGGTTCGCCGACGGTGGTGGTGGGCGTCGACGGCTCGGAGCCGTCGCTGGCCGCGCTGCGCTGGGCGGCGAGGCAGGCCGAGCTGACCGGGGCGGAGTTGAAGGCGGTGATCTCGTGGGAGCTGCCGTCCGCCGCGTACTGGGTGCCGTTCCCGGAAGGCCTCGACCTGGAGGCGTCGGCCCGCAAGACGCTGGCCTCGGCCCTGGAGGAGACGCTGGGGCCGGACCCGGCGGTGCCGGTGACCCAGGTGGTCGCCCAGGGCCATCCCGCCCCGGTGCTGATCGACGAGGCGGCCGGCGCCGATCTGCTGGTGGTCGGAAGCAGGGGTCACGGCGAGTTCGCCGGCATGCTGCTCGGCTCGGTCAGCGAGCACTGCGTGGCCCACGCCCACTGCCCGGTGGTGGTGGTCAGAGGCGCCCGTCGGTAGCCGCCCCGTGCGGGGCCCGGTTGGCGGCGTCGCGCAGCTCCTCTCTGGCGTCGGGGTGGGCGACCTGGTCGATCAGGAGCTGGCGCTGGGCCCGCTGGCTGCGGCCGAAGATGAGGGCCCGGCCGTGCTCGCTGATGATGGCCGAGTGCTGGAACGACGTGACCGGCGCGGTGAGCGCCGCCACCACCGTCGACGTGGCCGTCTTGGTGTGCCAGGACGGCAGGGCGATCACCGCCTTGCCCGCCTTGGCGTGCATGGCTCCGACCGTGAAGTCGCTCTGGCCGCCGAAGCCGGAGTACACCCGCCCGCCGACGTAGCTGGCGTTGGCCTGGGCGAACAGGTCCACCTGCAGCGCGGTGTTGATCGATGTCATCGCCGGCTGCCGGCAGATCATCGAAGGGTCGTTCGTCGTCTCCGTTCGCAGCATCCGCACCCTCCGGTTCCGGTGGACCCATCGGTAGAGCTCGGCGGAGCCGAAGAGGAAGGAGGCGACCAGCGGCCGGCTCTGGTCGAGAGCACCCCGCTGTTCCAGGGCGAGCACCCCGTCGCTGAACATCTCCGACCACAACCCCAGCCCCCGCCGGCCGGCGAGAGCGGACAGCGTGGCGTCGGGTACGGCACCGATGCCCAGCTGGAGGGTGCTGCCGTCGTCGACCAGACCGGCCACCTGCTCCCCTATCAGGGCGGCGGTCGGGGTCAGGGTGCGGGGAGCCGGCGAGGCCAGATCCTCCTCCGCCTCCAGGGCCAGGTCGACGGCGTCGACCGGGATCTCGCCGTCACCGAAGGTGTAGGGCATCCGGGGGTTCATCTGGGCCACCACCACACCGCCGTGCGCCCGGACGTACTCGATGGCCGCCGGCAGGATGTTCACCTCCATGCCGAGAGAGACCCGGCCGTCCACGGGCAGCGAGGTCTGCACGGCCACCACGTCCGGGGGCCGCGACCGTTCGAAGAGATGGGGTACCAGGGACAGCCGCATCGGCAGGTAGTCCAGCCGGGCCTCCGCCCCGCGCATGCCCGGCCCGATGAAGGGGGTCTCATAGATCACCCCCTCCCGGTCCGGCAGCGGCGGGTGGGCGTTCAGCATGAACAGCCGGTAGGACGGGAGCGCGGCGTCGATGAGCCCGAGGAGCCGGCGGGGAGTGGCGAAATTGCCGCTCATCACCACCCGGATCTCCGGCCGGTCCAGACACCCGAGCTCCCGCAGGCAGCGTTCTTCGGAGACGATCCGCACCCCACCTGAGTACCGAACGACCGCCGCCGCCGCAACACCGATGTGCCCGAGGTCCCCCGCCCCCCCGAGATTCCCCCTCGCCCGACCGGAGCGAGCCCCACGAGCCGGCCCGGGAGTCTCCTCCCGGGCCGGTTCGCGCCCGCCTGACCCTGTCGCCCTCAGCTCAGCAGCGCGCCGGGGTCCCCCCGTCCCCGTCGGGCCACGCCGCGGTGAACACCGAGTGACGGATCTCCCGGATGGCGGTGTCGAGGTCGTCGACCGACTCGTGGAGGCGTTCGGCCACCGGGTCGCCGACGACGGGGATGACCGACTGGATCCTCATGGCCGCGAGGAACAGCCGGCGGACCGTGCGGTCGTGGAGCTGCGACGCGATCCGCTCCTCCTCTTCGAGCACCAGCTGCCTGCGTCTCTCGGCCTCTCTCGCCCGTTGGTCGGCGACGTGGCGGACCACGGCGATGGTGGCGGCCGTCCCGTCCAGGCTCACCGGCGAGAGGTTGATCTCCACCGCCACCGGGGAGCCGTCCGCCCGACGACCGACCAGGTCGAAGCCCGTCCCCATGGACCGGGGGTTGGGAGCGTCGGCGTAGCTGGACCGGTGGCTGCGGTGGCTGTGCCGCAGCCCCTCGGGCACGAGGTCATCCACGTGGAGGCCGACCATCTCTGCGGCGGTGTAGCCGAACATGTCGGCGGCCGCCGGGTTGGCGAAGACGATGATCCCCTCCGGGCCGACGACGAGTATGCCGTCGGGAGCCAGCGCCACCACCGTGCGGGCCATGTCCGCACCTGGTAGCTGATCTCCGTCGGCGGCCAGCGTGGACATCGCTGACATCGCCTGCGCCGGTATGGATATCCCCCCGCTGCCGGGCCTCTCAGCACGGTCGAGTCGCATAGAACCCCTTCTGCCAGACGTTCATCACGGACGGCCACCGGGGTCACGGGAGGCGGATCATGCAGCCGGGGTCGGGGGCTGCCCTCCAGATGGTAGGCGCCGGGCTGCGGCCCGACAAGGGGTGTTGCGTCAGAGCGTGAGCCCGAGGTTCACGACCGCCGCCGCCACGTCGTGCAGCTTGGCGTTGTGGGCGCGGGCGTGCCGGCGGATCATCTCGAAGGCCTGGTCCATGTCGACCCCGTGGCGCTGGGCCACCATGCCCTTGGCCTGTTCGATCACCACCCGGGTCGTCAACGCGGTCTGCAGCTGCTCCGTCAGTTCCAGGAGCCGCTCCCGGTCCCTCCGCCGTTCGGTCACGTCCCGCAGGTTGCACACCACCCCCCGTACGGCGGGATCGTCGAGGAGATCGGTCATCACCATCTCGGCCCAGCACCACGCCCCGTCGGCGCAGCGCACCCGGCATTCGAGGGGCGCCAGATCGGTGGCGCCGGCCGTCACCTGGCGGTGGTGCTCCTCGGCCTCCGGCCGGTCATCGGGGTGCACCAGGTCCCAGATGACCCGGCCGAGGACGTCCTGCTCGGTCCAGCCGAACAGCCGGGTGCTGGCCGAGGTCAGAAAGCACACCCGGCTCTGCCGGGTCAGGATCACGGTGGCGTCCGAGGACCGGGCCAGCAGCGGCCTCACCGCCTGCCCCAGGTCCAGCGACACGCCCACGATGCCGAGCAGCCGGCCGTCGGGAGAGTGGATCCCCGAGTCGGTGACCATGGCCGGAAAGGTCGATCCGTCCTTGCGACGCACCGTGAAGCCACCCGACCACGCCACCCCCCGCCGGAGGGCACCCAGGATCTCCTGAGCCAGGTCCTGGCTCATCTCCGGCACGGTCAGGCTGGTGACGTTGACCCCCACCGCCTCCTCGGCGGTCCAACCGTAGAGCTCCTCCGCGGCCTGGTTCCAGTAGCGGACCACCCCCTCGAGGTCGGCGGCGATGACCGCGTGCCCCAGGGCCCCCAGCAGCAGTGAGGGGTCAGAGAGCGGCTGCTCCCCTTCGATCTCCCCCGGCCTGCCGTCGGCGCCGCGGTCATGATCATCCTTC
>JAKAXG010000559.1 GCA_021827225.1 Actinomycetes bacterium
GCGGCTGCGGGTCCTGGCGGCGGCTGCGGGTCCTGGCGGCGGCTGCGGGTCCTGGCGGCGGCTGCGTATGGCTGGGCGGCCGGTCAGGCCGTCCCCTCATGATAGCGATACCTCCGGTTTGGCGGAATCAGCCGGTTCGCGGGGTCCGCCGCCGCCGGGACGCCTCCCAGCCCGCCGCCCGTTGTGGATGGACAGCGGTGACGTGGCGGGTACCGGCGTGCCAAGGGCATTCTATGCTGTTACATAGGGTTTCACTCAACGCTTTGGTGACGCTCCATTGTCTTTGGTGACGAAAATCCACCCGGGCCGTGGATTCCCGTCACCAACCAGGCTGGCAGCCGGGTCGGGACCCAGCCCCATGGAGAAACCGACCGGCCGGCGCCCCGCTGGCGCCCCAGCCAGCGCCCGCCGACCCGCCGGCGCCGACCCCGCCGGCGCCGGTCCCCTACCCCGGCGTACCCGAGGAAGCGTTCGACTCTGCGGTCCCCGACGGCTCCGGGGGCGCCCCGGTCCCCGCTTCGGCCTCCCGGCGGGCGAGCTGCGCCGCGGCGGCGGCCATGATCAAGAACCCGATGACCTGCCCGGCTATGGCGATGGGGTTGTCGGCCAGGTTCTCCTGGAAGGCGAGCACGCCGAGCGCGACCGAGGCGGCCGGGTCACTCACCGTGAGCGCCGGCATGGACTTGGCCAGCGGGCCGGCCCGGTAGGCCATCTGGGTGAGCCCCAGGGCGGCCAGGCCGGCGCCGATGAGCGCCCAGAGCGGCCAGTCGGTGAGGAGGTGGAGCAGCCCCCCGTTGTGGAATATGGCGGTGGCCTGCTTCAACAGGGCGGCCACGACCCCGTAGCCGACGCCGGCGGCGGTGCCGAGCAGGGCGCACTTGTGGTCCTTGGCCCAGCGGAGGCCGACCACGGCCAGCACCACCACCACGCCCATGCCGATGGCCGTCCACCAGGCCAGCACGTCGGCATCCAGTTCGACCCGGCCGACGCTGGGGCGCCCGGCGATCAGGAAGCTGGCCAGGCCGACCACCAAGACCAGGGCGAGCAGCCACTCCCGGCCCGACGGGCGACGCCCCTCCAGCACGGCGCTGATGGGCAGGGCGAACAGCACCCCGGAGATGAGAAGGGGCTGCACCACGGCCAGCTGCCCGTAGTCGAGGGCCACGACGTGCAGCGCTAAGCCCACCACGGCGGCGGCCAGCCCGGCGATCCACGTCGGGCGGGTCAGGAGATGCCCGAAGAGGCGGTGGGTGCGCACGTCGGGAGCCCGGCGGGCGCTGTGGTGCTGCAGGATGCTCGATGAAGCGGCCGCCAGCGCCGAGGCCAGGGCGACGGCGACGATGGCCGCCTCGCTCATCTTTCGGAGACTACCGGGTCCGTTTCGCCGGCCGAGCCGGGAGATGAGTCGGAGACGGCCCGGGGCGTCCGCAGACCGCTGACCGCCTGGGACACCAGGGGGCCGGTCCACGGTCGACCGTGCATGAGCGAGGCCCGGCGGTAGAGGGCGTCGCAGCGGCGCAGCACCTCGGGCCAGGTGATGGAGGGAGGTACCGCCCGGTTGTGGGCGGCCACCCGGCTGACCAGTTCCGGCGAGCGGGCCAGGGAGGCGATGGTCTCGACCATGGCCCGGTCGGAGTTGACCAGCCATCCCTCCCGTCCGTGGACCACGAAGTCCTCCACCCCGGTACCGGACAGGGCGATGATCGGCAGCCCGGCGCAACGGGCCTCCAGCGCGGCGATACCGAACGACTCCAGCTTCGACGGCGCCACGAACAGGTCGGACCGGGCGAAGGTGGAGCGGATGTCGGACCGGCTGCAGCGGCCCCGCAACTCCACCCAGTCCATCGAGTGGCGGCGCATGTAGCGCTCCGCCTGCGGACGCTGGGGCCCCTCCCCCAGGATCTCCAGGGAGAGCCGGAAGCCGTCGGGCAGCTGCCGGTTGACCTTGTTGAGCATCTCGAGCAGCGGCAGGATCCGCTTGCGGTGGGCCAGCCGGGACACCACGGCCACCCGCAGCTCCCCCGGGCGCCCCCCGTCGTGGGCGACCTTCCACACCGCCGGGTCGATGCCGTTCGGCAGGATGGTCACCGGCGAGCGGGCGCCGAGGATCCGCCGGGCGGAGGCGGCGGCGGCGTTGCTCACGGCGGAGAACACGACGGGCCAGTCTCCCCACCCGGCCAGGATGTCGGCGCCGCGGAACAGCGGGGTGGCCTTCGCCCACAGGGAGTGGACGGTGGCCACCGTCGGTATGCCCCGCAGCGAGGCGTCGTGGGCCGCCAGGAACGAGTACGGGGAGAAGCTCGACGCGTGCACGTGTACCACGTCATACCCGCCGGACAGCACGGGGGCACGGCCCCGCTGGGAGCTGCGGTAACGGATCTTGTCGGAGTCGCCGCGAGGAGGAGCGACCCTGATGACCTGGCCCCCCTCCAACCGGGGGCGCGAGTCGGGCCCCACCGTGGTGGTGAGGATGGTCACCTCGTGCTGAGCGGCCTGGCGCTGGGCCAGGTCGTGGACCTGCAGCTCGATGCCTCCCAGCCGGGGCAGGTAGCAGTCGGTGACGTGGGCGATCCTCATCGGCGCCCTCCTCCCCGCACGCTCCGCCACCCGGCGTCGCCGGCCGGCGGCCACATGCCCGGGCCTCCGTTCAGAGAGCCCGGCCGGCCGCTTCGAGAGTCCCGCCGGCCGGCGGGCACCATGGAGCCGTGCCGTACACCCTGGTGTCGTTCCACGCCCATCCCGACGACGAGGCGCTCTTCACCGCCGGCACGCTCGCCCGGGCGGCGGCCGAGGGTCACCGCGTGGTGCTGGTGACGGCCACGGCCGGCGGGCGCGGCCTGGTCTCGAGCCGGCTGGCCGCCGCCGGGGAACTGGCCCAGCTGAGGGAGGCGGAGTTGCGCTCGGCGGCCGCCGCTCTGGGCTGCCGGGAGGTCCACTTCCTCGGCTACGACGACTCGGGCCTGGATGGTCGCCAGGGCGACGATGACACTGCCTTCTCCCGGGTGCCGGTCGAGGAGGCCGCCGGCCGCCTGGCCGCCATCCTGCTCGAGGTCGGAGCCGACGTGCTCACCGCCTACGACCCGGCCGGCGGGTACGGCCATCCCGACCACGTGCAGGTGCACCGGGTGGGGGTACGGGCGGCAGAAATGGCCGGCACCCCGGTGGTGCTGGAGGCGACCGTCGACCGGCGGTCGCTGCTGCGGATCCTGCGGTTGCTGCACCGGCTGCGCCTGACCCCGCCTGACTGGAGGCCGGAGCGCTTCACCCGCGCCTACGCCGAGCCCGGACGGATCACCCACCGGGTGGACGTACGGGCCTACGCCGGAGCCAAGCGGGCGGCCATGGCCGCCCACGCCAGCCAGGCGACGGCGGATGAGGGGGTGCGCACGCTGGCGTTGCTGTTGCGCCTGCCGCGGCCGGTTTTTCGTCGGGTGTTCGCTCATGAGTGGTTCGTCGAGAGGGGTCGGGCGCCCTCCCGCCGGCAACTCGACGACGTCTTCGACACTCTCCGCGATCGCCGGGCGAGCCCGGGTATCGGAGATGGACATGTTCGGTGGTCCCCGGGCATGAGTTGAGCACCTGATCCTAGCCGGACGGTCGCCGTATGAGTGGACCATCGGCGGGAGCCTCCCCCGGGACCGGACCCGGGCCGGCACCCGAACCGGCACCGCAGGCGCGAGCCGGCGGCGGGCCTAACGTGAGCCCATGAACGGTCCCGACACCTGGCGCCAGGTCGACGAGTTCATCGCCGGCCACCTCATCGGCGCCGACCCGGTCCTCGACGCCGCCCTGGCCGACGCCGACGCCGCCGGGTTGCCGGCCATAGCCGTCTCCCCCGCCCAGGGCCGCATGCTGGCGCTGATGGCCAGGATGGTCGGCGCCGCCCGCATCCTCGAGATCGGCACGCTCGGCGGCTACAGCACCATCTGGCTGGGCCGGGCGCTTCCCCCC
>JAKAXG010000560.1 GCA_021827225.1 Actinomycetes bacterium
CATCCTCCCGGCGGGGCTCGGGGGAATGAGCGGCTCCTCCGCCGGGGGGGTCCGCTGGGCGGGCTGGGATTCCCGCTCGGGGACCGTACTAGTCACAACGGGGGCGATTCTAAGAGGACGGCAGGCCCGGGTTGGGCGCGCCACTCCGCGGAGGCTTACGCTCAGGGTGGTCAGCTGCTGTCAACGAAGGCTGCGGACGCGGGAGGGAGGCTGAAGGTGGCGGTCACGATCGAGGTATCTCCGGTGGCGGGGGCGCTCGGCGCGGTGGTGCGCGGCCTGGAACTCCGCGCTGTGACCGACCGGGAGCAGGTCGGTCCCCTCGTAGCCGCCCTGGCCGAGCACCTGGTGGTGTTCCTCCCCGACCAGGACATGGACCTCGACGACCTCGAACGGGTGACCGACCTGCTCGGCGGCCGCGACGTGACGCCGTTCGTGGCGCCCCTGGCGGACCGCCCCTACGTCATCAGGGTGATCAAGGAGCCCGGGGACGAGCTCAACTTCGCGAACGCCTGGCATACCGATCTGAGCTACCTACCCAGCCCGCCGGCCTACACGCTGCTGCACGCCCGGGAGGTCCCCTCCCACGGCGGCGACACCGTGTGGTCCAACCAGTACATGGCCTTCGAGACCCTGTCGCCGGGACTGCGATCCACGCTGCAGCGGCTGCGAGCAGTGCATTCGGCGGGCATGGCCTACGGCACCGGAGGGGTGCTGGACAAGGTGAAGGACCTGACATCCATGGCCATCGAGCCCTCGCCGGAGGCCTACCGGGAGCACACCCACCCCGCGGTGATCCGCCACCCGGTCACCGGCCGGGCGGCCCTCTACGTCAACCCGGTGTACACCACCAGGTTCGAGGGGTGGTCGCCGGCGGAATCGCAGACCCTCCTCGCCCACCTGTACCGGCACAGCATCAACGAGAACTTCACCTGCCGGTTCCGCTGGGCGGCGGGCACGCTGGCCATCTGGGACAACCGCTGCACCATGCACAACGCCCTCAACGACTACTCCGGGATGCGGCGCGAGATGTACCGGACCAGCGTGAAGGGGACACCCTTGGAGGCAGCCGGCTGAGAGGCGGCCGTGCTCCCGGCCCGGGGGCGTTTCAGCCGGCGGCCGCCGCCCGGCCCCATCCCGCCACCGCCTCGACGAGCGCGGCGGTGGCCATGATCGACTCCTCGCCGCCGGGCGGCCCGGCCAGCTGCAGGGCCGCCGGCAGGGTCCGGCCGGAGGCGACGGGCTGGGCGCTGGCCGGCGTGCCGGCCAGGTTGAACGGGGCGACGTAGCGGATCTCCGTCAGGCGGGCGCCGTCCTCGAGGGCCGGGGGGGAGGAGGCGATGACCGGCAGGGCCAGGAGGTCCACGGTGGAGAAGACGGCCTTCAGCTCCGACACCCAGCTCCTCGCCACCTCCCAGGCCTGGGCCACCTCGTCGGGCCCGAGCAGCGAAGACAGCTCCAGCCGGGCGGCCACGTCGGGGGACAACTCCTCCCGGTGCGCCTCCCACAGCTCCCGGTGCACCTGCCACGCCTCGGCGGACAGGACGGTCATCACCGCATGGGTGGCGGCGTCCCAGCCCGGGAGCTCCACCGTCACCACCGAGGCCCCGGTGTCGGCGGCGTAGGCGGCCAGCGCCCGGTCGATGGCGGCATCGATCCACCCATCGGCGGGCAGGCGCACCCGCCCGATCCGCCGGGCGGGTGCCGCTCCCGACGGGTCGAAGCCGGGCTCCAGCAGTCCCATTCCCAGGGAGGTGGCGGCCACGGTCGCGCCCATCGGCCCGACGGTGTCGAGCGAGGGGGCCAGCGGCCGCACCCCGCCGAGGGGGACACGTCCCCTCGTCGTCTTCAACCCGACCACCCCGCAGCAGGCGGCCGGAATGCGGATGGACCCCCCGGTGTCGCTGCCGAAAGCGGTGTCGGCCTCCCCGGTGGCCACCGCCACAGCCGAGCCGCTGGAGGAGCCGCCCGGCACCAGGGTCGGATCGAGCGGGTTGGCCGGGGTCCCGAACCACGGGTTCACACCGGTGACCCCGAAGGCCAGTTCGTGCAGGTTGGTCTTGCCGACTATCACGGCCCGGCCGGCCGCCTCGGCCCGGCGGGTGCCGGCCAGGCAGGCGGCGTCGGCCGCGGCCGGTTCCGCTCCGGCGGCGATCACCTTCGACCCGTTGGTCGTGACCAGGCCGGCCATGTCGATCAGGTCCTTGACCGCCACCCTGGCGGCCCCGTCGGGGGCATCGGATGCGGGCAGGCGGTGGATGAAGGCGGCCACCGCAGAAGCTTCGCGCGCTCCGGCGGCCGTTGATGCGATGAGCCGTCCGGTGGTTCCGGGCCGGGCGGCCCGTCACCGGACGGTCCGGCATGATCCTCCGCCCGGGGAGGAACGGGCAGGGGCCGAAACGGGCGCCGGTTAGGCCCAGGTGCCCCGGTTCGCGTGGTTCGGTCCTGTAGCCTCTCCCGACCATGAAGTCCGGGAGGGCAACACTTGGACAGGGACGGGCCGTGGCCGGGGTCCTGGCCCTGGGCGTGACGCTGGCCGCCTGCGGCGGCGTCAGCCACTCCCGCAAGGCGGAGCTGGGGGCCCCGGTGACGCAGGCCCCCACCACGGCGGCGCCGACCACGGCGGCCGCCGCCCCGGGGCCGGTGTGCCCGCTGACCGACCTGCCGGCGCCTGGCGGCCAGGTCCCCCAGCGGCCGGCCCTGGCCATCAAGGTCGAGAACCTCCCTCAGGCCCGGCCCCAGTACGGGCTGAACCAGGCCGACGTGGTCTACGAGGAGCCGGTCGAGGGCGGGATCACCCGGTTCATCGCCATCTACCAGTGTCACGACTCGGCCCGGGTGGAGCCGGTGCGGTCAGGCCGGTTCATCGACCCGGAGATCGTCAACCAGTACGGGGCCCACCCGCTGTTCGCCTACTCCGGGGCCATCCAGCCGGTGGTCAACGCCATCGACTCCTCGCCGCTCGTGGATGTCGGGGTCAACCGGGCGCCGCTCAGCGACTACTGGCGGGACCCGGCCCGCTACGCCCCCCACAACCTGGCCACCTCGACGGCCGCCCTGTACAGGTACGCGGCCAGCCTGCACGTGGCCGAGACGCCCCCGGCGCCGACGTTCACCTTCGGGCCGGTGGGGGCCGGGGCCACCCCGGTGTCGAGCGTGTACATCCCCTACCCGTTCTCCCACGTGACCTGGACCTGGCAGCCGTCGGCGGGGGTGTTCTACCGGTCCTACCTGCACACCGGGCCGGCCACCCTGGGCGGCGGGGGCCAGATCACCGCCAGCAACGTGGTGGTGATGCACGTGGTGATGTACCCCAGCCAGTACGTGGAGGATCCCACCGGGGCCCACGAGAACCTGCTCACCCTCACCGGGTCGGGCCCGGCCCAGATCTTCCGCAACGGCGTGGAGATCAGCGGGACGTGGAACCGGCCCAGCCTGAGCGACACCACGTCCTACCTGAACTCCGCCGGCCAGACCATCGCTCTCACCCCCGGCCAGACCTGGGTCGAGCTGGTACCCACCACGATCGGGACGACCGTAACGCCCTGATCCGCCTCGTAGGCAGGGGCCCGGGCGCCCCCGGATCCCCGTGCGTATCGAACACGTGTTCGGTATCCTGGCACCGTGGCGTACGGGAACCCGCCGGTGCCGTGGAGGCGTCTGGAGGCGGCCCTGTCGGACCGCGCCGGCCGGGATGGGGGCGACAGCCCGGCCTGGTCCTACAAGCGCCCGGCTTACGAGCCGCCTGCCGGGCTGGGCCGCCGGCCCGTCGCCGCCCCCTACGCCGAGCTGCACTGCCACTCCAACTTCAGCTTCCTGGACGGGGCGTCGCACCCGGAGGAACTGGTGGAGGAGGCGGCCCGGCAGGGGCTGGAGGCCCTGGCCCTCACCGACCATGACGGTATGTACGGCGTGGTCCGTTTCGCCGAG
>JAKAXG010000561.1 GCA_021827225.1 Actinomycetes bacterium
ATCTCTGCGGCCGATCATGGCCATGGCCGGCCAGCTGGCCGGCCGCCGCCGCTGAGAAGCTGTCGTGAAGGCCCGCGACGAGCGGGCCTGCTCAGCCGTCGCGGCCGCGCTGGGCGGCCGCCGCCTCCACCGCCAGCCGGTCGACCAGGGCGTTCATCTGGTCGGCGCCGTGTCCCTTGACCCAGCGGAAGCTGATCCGCCCGGGCACGGCCCGGTACGCCTCGATCAACGGTTCCCACAGGTCCCGGTTGGCCACCGGCTTCTTCTGGCTGTTGGTCCAGCCCCGGGCCAGCCATCCCTCCCACCAGCGGTCCCGGAAGCAGTTGACGACATAGGTCGAGTCGCTGACCACCTCCAGCCGGCCCTCCAGGTCGGTCACCGCGTTGAGAGCGGCCATGATCTCCATCCGCTGGTTGGTCGTGTGGGCCGCCGCCCCGCTACGGAACGGCCCCGAGGGCACCGCCCAGGCCCATCCGCCGGGGCCCGGATTCCCCGAGCAGGCCCCGTCGGTGTACACGATGGTCGGCGTCTCGCTCACCCCTCCAGCATGCCCGGCCGCCGCCCCTCTACGAGGGGACCCTCCCAGGGGCTCCCGCCCGACCCGACCCTGTGTCGCGCGAGAGCCCGGCTCGGCGCGAGCATGGGAGGGTGATCTTCGACGGTTTCTCGCACCAGCTTCCTGACATCGATCCCGAGGAGACCTCGGAGTGGGTCGATTCGTTCGACGCCATCGTCGACGCCAGGGGTAAGACCCGGGCCAGGTTCCTGCTGATGAAGCTGCTGGAGCGGGCCCGGGAGAACCAGGTCGGGTTCCCCGCGACGGTCTCGACGCCGTACGTGAACACCATCCCGCCGGACTCGGAGCCGTGGTTCCCGGGCGACGAGTACATCGAGCGCCGTATACGGGCCTATATCCGCTGGAACGCCGCGATCATGGTGGTGCGGGCCAACCATCAGGCGGAGGGCATCGGTGGGCACCTGGCCACGTTCGCGTCGTCGGCCAGCCTCTACGAGGTCGGTTTCAACCATTTCTTCCGGGGCAAGGGGAACGGCCAGCCGGGGGATCAGGTGTATTTCCAGGGGCATGCCGCCCCGGGCATCTACGCCCGGGCCTACCTGGAGGGGCGCTTGAGCGAGGACCAGCTCTCCTTTTTCCGGATGGAGCTGCAGGGTCAGAAGGCGGGAGTGGGCGGCCTGTCGTCGTACCCGCACCCCCGCCTGATGCCGGAGTTCTGGGAGTACCCGACGGTGTCGATGGGGCTGGGCCCTCTGAACGCCATATACCAGGCCCATTTCAACCGGTACCTGCACAACCGGCGCATGGTCGACACCTCGACCAGCAAGGTGTGGTGCTTCCTTGGTGACGGGGAGTGCGACGAGCCAGAGACCCTGGGGGCGCTGTCGCTCGCCGGACGGGAGCAACTGGACAACCTGATCTTCGTGGTGAACGCCAACCTGCAGCGCCTCGACGGCCCGGTGCGCGGCAACGGCAAGATCATCCAGGAGCTGGAGGCCACCTTCCGGGGGGCCGGCTGGAACGTCATCAAGGTGATCTGGGGTTCCAAGTGGGACGAGCTCCTGGCCCGTGACGTGGACGGGGTGCTGCTGCACAAGATGAACACCACCGTCGACGGCGAGTTCCAGAAGTACGCCACCGAGGACGGGGCCTACATCCGGGAGCACTTCTTCGGTCCCGACCCCCGGTTGCGGGCCCTCGTCGAGCATCTCTCCGACGACGACCTGCGCAACCTGCCCCGGGGCGGGCACGACTACCGCAAGCTCTACGCCGCCTACAAGGCGGCGACCGAGACGACCGGGCAGCCGACGGTGATCCTGGCCAAGACCATCAAGGGCTGGACCCTCGGCCCGGAGATCGAGGCCCGCAACTCCACCCATCAGATCAAGAAGATGAACGCGGCCCAGCTGAAGCTGCTCCGGGACCGGCTCTACCTGAACGACGAGATCCCCGACGAGGCCCTGGAAAGAGGCGAGCCGCCCTTCTTCCGCCCGTCCCCCGATTCGGTCGAGTACCAGTACATGATCGAGCGGCGCCGGGCCCTCAACGGGTCGCTGCCGGCCCGGGTGGTGCGCTCCAAGCCGCTGCCGGCCCCGGCGGACAAGACCCTCGCCGAGTTCGACGCCGGTTCGGGCAAGCGGGCCGTGTCGACCACGATGGCGTTCGCGGTGATGCTGCGCAACCTGCTGCGCGACAAGGGCATCGGGTCCCGGGTGGTGCCGATCATCCCCGACGAGGCCCGCACCTTCGGCATGGACGCACTGTTCAAGGAGGTGAAGATCTACGCCCCGCTCGGCCAGCTCTACGAGCCGGTGGACTCCAAGCTGATGCTGTCCTACACGGAGGGCCGGGACGGCCAGATCCTCGAGGAGGGCATATCCGAGGCGGGCGGCATGGCCGACTTCACGGCAGCCGGGACGTCGTACGCGACGTGGGGCCACGCCATGATCCCGTTCTTCATCTTCTACTCCATGTTCGGCTTCCAGCGCATCGGGGACCTGGCCTGGGCCTTCGGCGACATGCGGGGGCGGGGGTTCATGCTGGGCGGCACCGCCGGGCGCACCACGCTTCTCGGTGAGGGCCTCCAGCACGGCGACGGCCACTCGCTGATCCTGGCCTCGACCTTCCCGAACCTGCAGGCCTACGACCCGGCGTTCGCGTACGAGGTGGCGGCCATCGTCAACGACGGGATCAGGCGCATGTACGGCCCCGAGCCGGAGGACATCTTCTACTACCTGACCCTCTACAACGAGAACTACCAGATGCCGGCCAAGCCCGACGGCGTCGACGAGGGGATCATCCGGGGCCTGTACCGCTTCTCCCCCGCCCCCGAGGGTCCGAGCCGGCGGGCGACCATCCTGTTCTCCGGTACCGCCTCTCAGGCCGCGTTCGAGGCTCAGAGGCTGCTGGCCGAGCACCACGACGTGGCCGCCGAGCTGTGGTCGGCCACCAGCTACAAGGCGCTTCGCGAGGACGCCCTCACGGTGGAGCGGTGGAACCGGCTGCACCCCAGCCTGCAGCCCCGCACCCCGTACGTCACCGAGGCGCTCGGCTCGGCGTCGGGCCCGGTGGTGGCCGTCACCGACTTCATGAAGGCCGTTCCCGACCAGGTGTCGCGCTGGGTGCCCGCCCGCTTCACCCCTCTCGGCACCGACGGTTACGGCCGCTCCGACACCCGCGAGGCGCTGCGCCACCACTTCGAGACCGACGCCGCCCACATCGTCGTGGCCACCCTCGACGGGCTACTCGCCGACGGGGAGGCCAAGGCCCAGGAGGTCGAGGCCGCCATCGCCACCTACGAGATCGACCCGGACAACCCCGACCCCCGGGTGGCCTAGGTAGTCTCCCCCGATGGTCCGGAACTCCGTGCCCCACCCGAAGCTGGCGCTGTCGGGCAACCCCGCTGCCGACGAGTTGCTGTCGCTCGATCCCCTGGCCCTGCTCATCGGCATGGTGCTGGACCAGCAGATACCGCTGGAACGGGCGTTCTCCTCCCCGCTCGACCTGAAGGAGCGCCTGGGCGGCCGCCTCGACGCGGAGGAGATCGCCGGCATGGACCCGGACCGGCTGGCCGAGGTGTTCGGGCAGCGGCCGGCGCTGCACCGTTTTCCGGCGGCCAACGCCAAGCGGGTGCAGGACCTGTGCCGGATCGTGGTCGAGGAGTACGGGGGGCGGGCCGCCTCGATCTGGACGGGGGCGGCCGACGGGACCGAGCTGTACAGGCGGATCAGGGCGCTTCCCGGTTTCGGGGAGCAGAAGGCCCGCATCTTCGTCGGGCTCCTGGGCAAGCAGTTGGGGGTGCGCCCCCCCGGGTGGGAGGACGCGGCCGGGAGGTTCGGCCGTCCCGGCACGTTCATGTCCGTAGCCGACATCGTCGACGGCGAGTCGCTGGGCCGGGTGCGGGCCT
>JAKAXG010000562.1 GCA_021827225.1 Actinomycetes bacterium
ACCGACCATCGGGCCGGCGACGCTGATCGACGGGGCGCTGCACCCGGGATGGACGTGGGCGTTCGTGCGGTCCGATCCCATCCGCTTCGCCAACGTGGTGGGCCGTGACGTGGGTGACGGGGCGTCACCGGTGACGCTGTCGGAGTACATCAACACCCAATTCGACCCGGCGCTGTCGTGGGCGGACGTGGACTGGCTGCGCTCGGTGTGGGACGGCCCCATCGTCGTCAAGGGCATCCAGGGTGTCGAGGATGCCCGCCTGGCGGTCGACGCCGGGGTGGAGGCCGTCGCCCTGTCCAACCACGGCGGCCGCCAGCTCGACGGCGCCCCCGCCACCTTCGACCTGGTCGCCCCCGTCGCCGACGCCGTCGGCGGGCAGACCCAGATCATCTGCGACGGCGGGGTGCGCCGGGGCAGCGACATCGTCAAGGCCCTGGCCGCCGGGGCCGACGCGGTGATGGCCGGCCGGGCCTACCTCTACGCCCTGGGGGCCGGGGGGGAGGCGGGCGTGGACCGGGTCCTGGACTGGTTCCGGGCGGACATGGCCCGGACCATGAGCCTCCTCGGGGCGGCCGGCGTCGGGGAGCTGGACCGGTCCCTGCTCGACCCGGGCGGCGGCCGGTTGCCCTAGGGGGTGCGGGTGACCGCCACGGTGGTCGGGACCAGCTCCACCCACGTCGGGCCGGGGGCCATGGGGATGGGCCGTCCGGCGCCGTCGAGGTAGCGGGTCCGCTCCGAGAGGGCGGCCCGCTGCCAGGTGCCGGTGATCACCGACCCGTCGCGCAGCACCTGGACCGGCCCCGAGCCGGTGAGGGTGAGCAGGTTCTCGTGGACCCCGCTCGGGTCCTCCACGTAGGCGCTCGGGTACATGACCACCGACATGACGATCACGTTGGCGGCGCTGAGCGTCCCGCCCTCGGCGGCGGCGGCCGGCCCGGACGGGTAGCTGCGGGCCCACTCCCCCGCCCCGGCCTGCCAGGTCCAGCTGACCGGGGAGGCCGGGTAGGCGATGCGCAGCGTCGCCGCCGGCGCCGCCCCGGCCGGTTCGGGCCCGAAGCCGAACGGGGCGGGCGGGGCGACCTCGGGGGCGTAGCGGGCCTGGCCGGCCGCGTAGAGGGCGGCGGTGGAGCTGTAGAGGTTGTGCGGGGCGGAGCGGGCCGGGTCCCGCCGGTAGGTGCCGGCCGGCGCCCGGGCGGTGCCCACGTCCACCAGCGGCGACGAGGCGACCGCCGCGACCGCGGCGTCGATCCCGCCGGCGTAGGCGAACAACGGGTGGGCGCCGTACTGCTCGACGATCTGCGGGTCGATGATCCTGGCCGAGCGGATGGGCTCCACCCGGGTGGCGTCGCGGCACTGGAAGATGGCGATGAAGCGGGTGAGCCCGCCCTCGACCGGCTCCTCGTAGACGATGTCGGCGGAGCGGAGGCCGTACTGGGGCCGGGCAGCGGGCAGGTTGTCGAGCTTCACGGCCAGGGCCGGGCGGGCCGGGACGCCGCCCGGGGCCGGCTGGCCGGTGAGCGGGCAGGCGCCGGGCGTCCGGGGCACCGACCGCGTGGTGGGAGCGGTGGCCGGCGGGCCGGTGCGGGCCGGCTTCGACCCGCCGCAGCCACCCAGCAGCCCGCCGACGAGGGCGGCGCCGGCGATCGAGGCGAGGAGGCAGCGCCGGTACACGGCCCAGGATCGCCGGCCGGCGGGCCCGTCTCATAGGGGCTTAGGACCCGAACCGGCGCGTGGTGGCTGCGGGCCTGGCCGCGGGTCGGGAGAGGCGGCCGGTCGGGAGAGGCGGCCGGTCGGGAGAGGCGGCCGGTCGGGAGAGGCGGCCGGTCGGGGGTGGCGGCCGGTCCGGGTACTGTCGGGCCGTGTGAGACCCAGCCCGGAGATCCGGGTCACCAGACGCCGGGCGCAGACCCGGGCCCGGCTGCTCGACGCCGCGTTCGACGTCTTCGCGGCCAAGGGCTTCGGCTCGGCGACCATCGAGGACGTCTGCAGCGCCGCCGGGTTCACCCGGGGGGCGTTCTACTCCAACTTCGACTCGATGGAGGAGCTCTTCTACGCCCTCTACGAGCGCAACGCCGAGACCATCGGCGCCCAGGTCACCCAGGCGCTGAGCCGGCCCACACGCAACCTCGAAGAGGCCATCTGCAGGACCGTCGACGCCCTGCACCTGAGCCGGGAGTGGTCGCTGGTGCGGGGCGACTTCGTCCTCTACGCGGCCCGCAACCCGGCGGTGGGGGCCGAGTGGCAGCGGCGCCAGGAGAGCCTGCGAGCGGTGCTGGCGGCCCGGCTGGCACCGGCGGCGGCCGGGGCCAACCTGCCCGAGCCGATGCGCCGGCCGGAGGACCTGGCCCGGGCGGCCATGCTGCTCTACCACGGCACCATGGACGCGGTGCTGATCGAGTGGGACGCCGAGCAGGGCCGGCGGTGGCTGGCCGCCCTGCTCGGGGCGGTGCTGGGGGTGACCCCGTCCGGCTAGGCCGCCGCCGAGGCGTGCATCTCCCACACCAGGATCTCCGCCGCCTCCACGGCGGTGACCGTCTGGCCGCCGGTGGCGGTGAGCCGGGCCGCGTCACCGGGACCGAGCCGGCCTGAGCCCTCCAGGGTCACCTCACCGCGGGGCACGAACAGGTGCAGGAACGGCGCCTCGGGCATCTGGACGCTCTGGCCGGGCTGCAGACGTGCCGCGTGCAGAGCGGCGTAGCGGTTCCTGATGCGGATGGCGGCGGCGCCGGCGTGGCTGTCCATACCGGATGCCACTGGTACCAGGCCGCCGGCCAGCAGTTCGTGGTCGATCTCCATCTGCTCGTAACCGGGGACGATGCCGCCCTCATCGGGGATCACCCACATCTGCACGAAGTGCACCGGCTCCTCGTGGCGCTCGCCGGAGATCCGCCACGAGTCGTTCTTCTCCGAGTGCAGGATGCCGGTGCCGGCGCTCATCCTCTGGGCCAGTCCCGGGTAGATGACCCCCGAGTGGCCCTCCGAGTCCTGGTGGACCAGCGATCCCTGCAACACCCAGGTGACTATCTCCATGTCCCGATGGGGGTGGGTTTCGAAGCCGGTGCCGGCGAGGACGGTGTCGTCGTTGTTGACCAGCAGCAGGCCGTGGTGGGTGTTGGCCGGGTCGTAGTGGCTGGAGAAGCTGAAGCTGTGCCTGGAGTCCAGCCAGCCCAGCCGGGTCTTGAAGCGGTCCTCGGCTCGGCGGACATCGACGTTGGGGACGAGGTCGTGCACTGTGCTCATATCCGGTCCTTTCCGGGGGCGTTCGACAATACCAAACGTAGATGAAAGATCATCTATTCCGGCGGGATGGCTCCCGTCCTGGCCGGACGATCGATGCACCCACGTATTCGATACATTCGTGTATCGTGTAGTGGGGGGTGAAGCCATTGACCGACGCTGTCAATGTCCTCGTGGGCATGTCCGACCAGCACAACCCGAAGGTGTGGGTGCAGGAGTTCGCCGACACCCTGGTGGGACTGGACCACGCCAACACCGTCGAGGAGAGGCGCCGCTGCACCGCCGCGTATCTCGGACTGGTACCGTTTCTCGATGACAATGTAGGTGCCATAATCGGGGCGCTCGAGACGAGCGGGCAGGCTGATCGGAGCCTGGTGGTCTACACATCGGATCACGGGGACCTGGTCGGCAGCCGGGGACTGTGGGGGAAGTCGCTTTTGTACGAGGAGTCAGCGGGCATCCCCATGGTGGTATCCGGCCCCGGGGTGCCGGCCGGACGGAGCCGCGCCACGATCGGCACCCCCGCCCACACCCCGGCCCCCGACGTGGACGGCGAAGGGGTGCGGGCGTGACCGCGGCGGTGGCCGGGGTCCCGGCCGCACGGCGACCGGGGGGATGGGGCCGGCTGGTGCACCGCCAGTTGGACGAGTACCCCGACGGGGCTCGGCGCTACGCCTTCCTGGCGG
>JAKAXG010000563.1 GCA_021827225.1 Actinomycetes bacterium
CCGCGAGAGCCGCTCCCAGCTGGTGTTCACCACCGCCCGGGGCCGCGACGCGGTGTTCTGGCAGTCCCCCCGGACCCGCAAGCAGGCCCGGCCCCAGGTCAGCCTGCCCACCGCCCGGGCCTCGGGTCTGGCCGACCTCGAGATCGTGGTCGACGCCCACGAGCGCTACCCGTACCGCTTCGCCGGCCAGCAGGTCCGCACCACCCGGCGGGCCCTGCGCTGCGGGGACTACGGCATCGTCGTCGACGGCGAGGTGGTGGCCGCGGTGGAACGCAAGTCCCTGCCCGACCTGGTCTCCAGCCTGACCGGCGGCCGGCTGCGCTACGCCCTGGGCGAGCTGGCGGCCCTGCCCCGGGCGGCGGTGGTGGTGGAGGACCGTTACTCGCAGATCTTCAAGCAGGACCGGGTGCGCCCGGCGGTGGTCGCCGACGCCGTAGCCGAGTGCCAGGTCCGCTGGCCCAATGTGGCCATCGTCTTCTGCGAGACCCGCCCCCTGGCCGAGGAGTGGACCTACCGGTGGCTGGCCGCGGCGTGGGCCTGGGCCGTCTCGGACGCGGTCGCGGCCGAGCGGATCGCCCGTCCCCCGGCTCCCCGCCCGGTGCCCGAACCGCAGCCGGGGGAGGGGTCGTCTATGGCGCCGCGACGCCCGCCGCCGGCGGCCCGGATCCGGGACTGGGCCCGGGCCAACGGTGTGGACGTCCCGGACCGGGGCCGCATACCCACCGCCGTCCGCCAGGCCTGGGAGCGGGCCCACCCCTCGGCTTGAGCTGCGCCGACCCGGGCCGAGGTCAGCGGGGCCTACCCGGGGATGCGCTGCCCGGTCACCGCCGGCTGGGGGCGCGGCGGCGGCGGGCCGCTTCCCGCCGGAGCAGGTCGGCCATGCCCTCGGCAGCCTCCAGCTGGGTCCGCAGGGTTTTGCAGCGCTGGTCCGCGGCGGCCGCGTACATGGCCAGGCGTTCGTAGGTGCGGGCCCTCTCCTCGGGGTCGTCGATACCGGCGGCGAGGCGGTCACGGGCCTGGAGCAACTCGCGCATCTGATCGAGGGAGAAGTCCAGCGGCTTCATGTGCTTCACCAGGCGCAGTCGCTCGATGTCGTCATCGGTGTAGAGGCGAAAGCCGCCGGCACTGCGGCCCGAGGGCGGAACGAGGCCCACCTCCTCGTAGTGGCGGATGGTGCGCAACGACAGCCCGACCGTCTCGGCCACCTGCCCGATCTGGTGCATACCAGGCTCCATTCCCGTACCTCCCGGACGCTTCGCGCCGTCGTGTGACACCCGCCGCTGGCATTCTACCCTCACGTGAGGGTAGGGTGGGACCTCCGCCCCGAGGCTTCGCCTGGGGATGGCGGCCCTGTTCGCAGTCACCTTCACTCTGCAGGCGGATTGCTGGCGGCCCAGGTCCCACACCGACGAAGAGGAACTTCTTGAACAACGACACGGCTCGACCGGCCTGCGCCGGCCCGCCTCCGCATCAACCCGACCGGGCCGCGGCCCCGCCGCCGGATCCGTCAGATGGGGGGCCGGGGTGGTGGCGCTCCCCCAGGGCGTGGCGCACAGAGATACTCGCCGCCATGGTGGTGGGTGTCGCCCTGATCCCCGAAGCCATCTCCTTCTCGGTGGTGGCCCACGTGGACCCCCGGATCGGCCTCTTCGCCTCGTTCACCATGGCGGTGACCATCGCGGTGGTCGGCGGCCGGCGGGCCATGATCTCCGCGGCCACCGGCTCCACCGCGCTGGTGCTGGCGCCGCTGTCGCAGCGCTACGGGCTGCACTACCTGGTGGCCGCGGTGCTCGTGGCCGGCGCTACGCAGGTCGTGCTCGGCCTGCTCGGGGTGGCCCAGCTGATGCGCTACGTGCCCCGCTCGGTGTCAGTCGGCTTCGTCAACGCCCTGGGCATCCTGCTGTTCGTCGCCCAGTGGCCCAATCTGGAGCACGTGGCCCCCACCGTCTACATCCTGGTCGGGGCCGGGCTGGTGATAATCGCCCTGTTTCCCCGCATCAACCGGGTCATCCCGGCTCCGCTCGTCGCCATCGTGGCCGTCACGGCGGCGTCGATGATCGGTCACTTCCGCGGCGTTCCCACCGTCGGGGACAAGGGGGCCCTGCCGCACAGCCTTCCGTTGCCAGGACTGCCCTCGGTGTCGTTGAGCGTGCACACGCTCGCCATCATCTGGCTGCCCGCCGTCACCATGGCCCTGGTAGGCCTGCTCGAGACGCAGATGACGGCCCGCCTGGTCGACGACCTGACCGACACCGGATCGGACAAGCGGCGCGAGTCGGTGGGCCAGGGGATCGCCAATCTGGTCACCGGCGTCTTCGGTGGGATGGGCGGCTGCGCCATGATCGGCCAGACCATGATCAACGTCAAGGCCGGGGCCCGCACCCGGGCTTCCACATTCCTGGCCGGGGTGTTCCTGCTCATCCTGGTGGTGGTCCTCAACCCGGTCGTGTCGCAGATCCCGATGGCCGCCCTGGTGGCGGTGATGTTCGTGGTGTCCTACAGCACCTTCGACTGGAACAGCATCGCTCCGTCCCACCTGCGACGCATGCCGAAGAGCGAGACCGCGGTCATGGTCGTAACGGTGATCCTGACCGTCGCCACCGGCAACCTGTCCATCGGCGTGGTTGCCGGCGTGGTCCTGGCCGCTCTGCTGTTCGCCCGCCGGGTGCAGCACATCGCCAGCGTGGTGCGCGTCACCCCCGACCACCACCGCTGGCACATCCATCTGCCCGGGCACCATCCCCGGCGGTCGCCGGCCGTCCCTCCGGGGCGCGTCCACGCCCCGAGGGACCTGGACGGCCACAGCGCCGTGTACGTGGTCACCGGCGAGCTCTTCTTCGCGTCCAGCAGCGACCTGGCCGACCAGTTCGACTACAGCGGCGACCCGGGTCACGTGGTCATCGATCTGACCGACTCGCACATCTGGGACGCCTCCACCGTGGCCGCCCTGGACAGGGTGGTGGCCAAGTACGCCCACCACGGCAAGACGGTGGAGCTGGTCGGGATGAACCCGGCCAGCCGGCGCCTGCACGGGGACCTGGCCGGACAGCTGGTGTCCAGCCACTGAGCCCACCGACCGCCATTCGACCGGTCCGACGCCGGGCCCCGACCCTGGACGCGCCCCGACCCGGAACCTGGGTTCCGGGTCGGGTGGAGGTTTCGGGCGGGGCTGGCCGGGATGTCGCCCGGAGGGTGCCCGACCCGAGGAGCCCGTTCGTGCGGGCATGCCCTCCGGGTGCGGGCCAGGCGGCCGGCGCTAGGCCGTGACCACCTGGGGCTCGAGATGCAGGGTGTGGGCCAGGACCTCCTCTTCGGGGCTGACCTGGCGCAGGTGCCAGAAGCCGAGGACCGACAGGATCAGCATGAGGCCGGCGCCGATGAAGCTGGCGATGGCGGCGATCAGGGCGATCTGGCCCATCTCCCAGAAGGCGTAGGCCTCGAGCAGCAGGCCGCGGAGGGTGGTGCCTTGGAAGACGGTGGTCTCGAGGGCGGTGAGCTGGGTGGCCTGGGGGCTGCCCTTGGGGGCGGCCATGGCGGCGGAGCTGACCTTGGAGTAGACGCCGCCGTAGGGCATCTCGGAGAGGTGGACGGCGATGAAGTGGTCGGCGTAGGCCTTGGCGGCGGGTCCGGAGAGGATCTGCTGGCCGGCGTACTGGTTGAGGTAGGGGCCGATCTTGGGGCTGGCCAGGGCCGAGCTGCCGGCCTTGGGTACGAAGATCTGCTGTTCGGCCAGCTGGGTGCGGACGTTGCTGTTGGCGAAGTTGTGACCCCACATCAGGAGGGCCCCCGCCACGATCAACACGATGGTCACCACCAGCCCGCCGGCTGTGAGAAGGGTGTCGAAGGTCTTGCGACGCATCTTGGGCTCCGTTCCGGCCGGACCATCCGGCCTGTGCTTGTTACAGCGATCACATTCTCCG
>JAKAXG010000564.1 GCA_021827225.1 Actinomycetes bacterium
GCACCATGGCCAGGACGTCGGCCGGGCCGGGCCCGCGCCGGCGGGCGGCGACCATCCCGGTGCCGCCCCTGGCGGTGATGGCCTCGGCCAGCTCCCCGGCCCGGCGCACCGAGACGGCCAGGGCGGCCACCATCAGGTCGACCAGTTCATCCAGCCACCGCTCGATGTCGCTCCGGTTCGGGCGTTCCGGCGCCGGCCGGAGCCGGCGGGCGGCTACCAGCGTGCGCATCTCCCCGACGAGGAGCGGCAGGCTGCGCACGCAGAGGGCCACGGCCGTGGCTGCCTCCTCCACCGGCACCCGCACCAGCCGCAGGGGAGCCATCAGAGTGGACACGGCGGGGGCGATCTCGCCGAGCGGGGTCGTCCAGCCGACCACGGCGGCGGCGAGCAGGAACACCACCCCGACGGCCACGAACCGGCAGTAGGAGTCCAGGCCACCGAGCCCCACCGTGAGGCGGCCCAGGTGCAGGTACGGCGAGCCGCCGGAGATCGAGGCCAGCCCGCCGGTGATCAGGATGAGGATCCAGAACCAGCGGGGAGGCCGGGGCCAGGCCCCGGCCGGGATGTGCGCGACCAGGGTGGTGGCGAGCAGCAGGACCGTCACCAGGCCGATGGCCGCCCACGACGGGAAGTACGACAGGGTGATGCTCACCCCCATGACGGCCAGCAGCTTGGTGCCGGCCCACAGCCGGTGGACCGGCGAGTCCACCTCGACCACCCGCAGCAGGTTGATCTGCGGGGGACGGTACGCCTCCGTGCCCGGGTCCGCCCGGCGCCGGGAGCGCGCCCTCATGCGCCGGCCGCCGCCACGGTGGAGTCGTCGAGGATCCGCCCGTCCCCCAGGCGCACGACCCGGTCGCAGACCCGTTCCATCCCGCCCAGGTCGTGGGAGATGACCACGACGGTCAGGCCGTGCTCGTGGCGCAGGCCGGCCAGAAGGTCGAGCAGCCCGTCCCGGGAGCGGGAGTCCAGGCCGGCGAGCGGCTCGTCGAGGACCAGCACAGACGGGCGCCGGGCCAGCAGCCCGGCCAGCGCCACCCGCCGCTGCTGACCCCCGCTCAGGGTGTCGATGCGCCGGTCCTTCATCTCCTCCGGGTCGAGGCCCACGGCGGCCAGGGCGGCGGCTACCGCCTCGTCATCGGCGGCGCCGGCGGCCCTCACGTCCCGCCCGACCGTGGACCGCTGCAGCTGCAGGCGGGCGTGCTGGAAGGCCAGGGCCACCGAGCCGATCCGGCCCCGGACCGGCTCACCGCCGAGAAGGGCCTCGCCGTAGGTGGGGCGCAGCACGCCGGCCATGATCCACGCCAGGGTCGACTTCCCCGAGCCGTTGCCGCCGACGACCAGAACCCCCTCGTGGGGGTCGATGCGCAGGTTTACGCCCTCCAGGGCGGTGTGGGCCCAGGGCGTGCCGATCCCGTAGGTGTGGGTGACGCCGGCCAGCACCAGGGCCTCGGGACGGACCGCCCCGACGGTGCTGATGCCCAGGCGGGTGGGTGCCGGGGGCGGACCCGCCGACCCGGGCGGCGGGTCGGCGATGGCCGCGGCCGGCCCGGCGGCGGCGACCGAGCCGGCGGCCAGCCGGTAGCCCCGGTCGGCGAGGGCCGCCTCCTCGGGCCGGTGGGTCACGTGCACGACGGAGATGCCGTGGGTCGAGGGCAGGGAGCGCAGGAGAGCGGTCAGATCCCGGCGGCCGGTCTCGTCGACCATGGCCGTCGACTCGTCCGAGATCAGCAGCCGGGGGTGCCGGGCCAGCGCCGCGGCGACGGCCAGGCGCTGCAGCTCCCCGCCCGACAGTCCCGACGTCTCGCGCTCGCCCATGCCTCCGAGGCCGACCGATTCGAGAACGGCTTCGATATCGACGTCACGGTCGCCGGGCAACCCCCACACGACGTCGTCGGCCACCCGTACCCCGAGGATCTGCGTCTCGGGGTGCTGCAGGATCATGGCCGTGCCGCCCGGCCTCCCGAGCCCGGCCGGACCGGGCCGCTCCACCCGGCCCGAGGTCGGCGGCCTGCCGGCCAGGAGGCGGGTCAGGGTGGACTTGCCCGACCCGTTGTCGCCCACCAGCGCGACCATCTCGCCCTCCCCCACCTCGAGCGAGACCCCGTCGACGGCGTCGGATTCGGCTCCGGGGTAGCGGTAGTGGACCTCGGCCAGGGCGACCGGCAGGGGCCCGGGCGGGGCCGTCTCCCGGTCCAGGTCCAGCCGGTCCTGGGCCCTGATCCACTGCAGCCGGTCCAGGACGGCCCCGATGAACACCCAGCCGAGCACGGCGAACCAGGCAGTGGCGCCGATGACCATCACCGCCACGGTGATCCACCAGTAGTGCAGGGCGGTGCCGATGAAGGAGTTGATGCGATCCACCAGCCCCGACAGCTGCGGTATGCCCGAGAGCAGCCGCTCTACGCCTTTCCACGTGTTGCGGATCTGATCGAGGGTCAGCTTCCGGAGGGAGCCGAACAGGGCCAGCAGGCCCACGCTGACCGCCGCCAGGGCCGGACCGATGACCGCCACCCCGGCCACCACCGCGCCGAAACCCCAGCCCCGGCGCTTCACGATGCCGACCAGCCCACCGACCGCCGCGCACTCCACGATGTTGGTCACCGTGCCGGTGCCGGCCACCAGGAAGCTCAGGACCGCCGCGGCGAAGGTGGCGGCCAGCAGAGCCCTGACCCTGTGGTGGTGGGCCACGATCCCGAGGGGGACGACGGCGAAGGCGGCCACGATCCCGAGATGGGGCAGGAACCAGCCGGCCACGGTCAGCACCACGGCCAGCGTCCCGAGCACGGCCGCGGTCGCCAACTCGATGGGCCGCAACGGCCCGGTGAGTCTCTGGGACCGCTCCGGCATCCCTACAGCCTGCCATCCGCCGGTGGGGTACCGGCCCCGGTCCAACGGCCCAGCTACCGGGGGCCGCCAGGTCCGGGGCGGTCTCCCGCCGTCGCCGTCCCGGGCCCGAGGACCCCCGCGGCCACACCGGCGATGCCGTGGGCGGCCGTCACCGGCGGGCACCTCTCGTGCCCGAGCGGACCGGTACGGGGACCGGGCGCAGGCGTCTCGGCCCGCGGGGAGGCGACTCCCGGCTGAACCGCAGGGCGGCGGCCACGACCACGGAGGCCACGGCGGCCATGTTCAGGACCATGAACCAGGTCTGGTGGCGGTCGCTGCCCGTTCCCAGGCCGTGGAAGATGGCCAGGGCCCACGACCCGTACGCCAGCCAGTGCACCGAACGCCACCGGCGGTAGCCGATCCGGGCCCGCACCAGGCTGGTGACCGCCACCGCCAGGAACAGGTCCAGCGACAGCGCCCCCAGACCGAGCCATAACGGCCGGTACGAGCCGCCGAAGGGGACGAATGCGTCCAGCCAGCTGATCGGCACGTAGGAGTCGACGACGGCGCTGGCGATGTGGATGACGAGGAAGACCGGCCCGAGCAGCGACAGGTTCCGGTGCAGGGCCTCCACGACGAAGCGGGGCCATCTGTCCGTGCTCCAGCGGGACTCGGTCAGCAGGCCGGCCAGGACCGAGACGGTGAGCAGGATCAGGGCCACCACCCCGCTGCCGCGGGTCAGGTACCAGAGGGCCTGGGAGTTCACGCCGCCAGACTCTCCGTCGGCCAGCCACCGACCAGGACCGCGGTGCCGTCGGGCCGGACCAGCCGGGCGGTGAGGCCGAGCGAACCCAGCCAGGCCGGCGCCCGCTCACCCCGGACGATGGAGGCGGTGGAGGCGATGTTGGCGTCGACGCAGGTGCCGGCCGCCACCGTCACCGTGCGCCAGACCACCTCAGCCGGGGCGGCCGTCGACGGGTCCACGATGTGGTGGATCTCCCGGCCCTGCCTGCTCCACCGGCGCACCGTGGTGCTGGAGGTGGCCAGCCCGCCGGAGTCGATCCGGACGACCGGACCCGGC
>JAKAXG010000565.1 GCA_021827225.1 Actinomycetes bacterium
ATCTTGTAGGTAGTGTCCCGGCGGACCAGCTCCTCCTCCACCGCCCGGCTCTGGGCGTTGGTGCGGTAGAACACGGCTATGTCGCCCCACTCGTAGGGGGCCCGCCCGCCAGGGCCGGCCACCCGGTGCAGCATGGACACCTCCGAAGCCAGCCAGGCGCCCTCGTCGTGCTCGTCCTCGGCGTGGTAGCGGGTGATCAGTTCCCCGCCCACCTGATCGGTCCACAGGGCCTTGGGCTTGCGCTGGGCGTTGTTGGCGATGACGGCGTTGGCGGCGTCGAGCACGACCTGGGTGGAGCGGTAGTTCTGTTCTAGGACGACCACAGTGGCGTCGGGGAAGGCCTCCTCGAACTGCAGGATGTTGCGGATGTCGGCGCCGCGCCAGCCGTAGACGGACTGGTCGCTGTCGCCCACCACCGAAACCTGGTGGTGCCCCCCGGCGAGGAGCAGGACCAGCTCGTTCTGCGCCCGGTTCGTGTCCTGGTACTCGTCGACCAGGATGTGGCGGAACCGGCCGCGGTAGTGCTCGAGCACGTCGGGGCAGGCCTGCAGCAGGTTGACCGCCACCAGGAGCAGGTCGTCGAAGTCCATGGCGTTGGCCGCGACCAGGCGGTGCTGGTATTCCCGGTACACCTCGCCGACCTTGCGCTCCATCACGGTGCGGGCCCGGCTGGCGTAGGTCTCGAAGTCGATCAGCTCGTTCTTGGCGGCCGAGATGTAGCCGTGGATGCTGCGGGGCGGGAACTTCTTGGAGTCCAGCCCCAGGTCCCGGACCACGTAGCCGGCCAGGCGGACGGCGTCGGCCTGGTCGTAGATGGTGAAGTTCGACCGGTAGCCGAGACGGGAGGCGTCCCGGCGCAGTATCCGCACGCAGGCGGAGTGGAAGGTGGAGACCCACATGCGGCTGGCGACGGGGCCGACCAGCGAGGCCACCCGGTCGCGCATCTCGCCGGCCGCCTTGTTGGTGAAAGTGATGGCCAGTATCTCGAACGGCGATAGGCCCTGCTCGGCGATGAGCCAGGCGATCCGGTGGGTGAGCACCCTGGTCTTGCCGGACCCGGCGCCGGCCACCACCAGGAGGGGGCCGCCGGCATGCGCAACGGCGGCCGCCTGGGCCGGGTTCAGGCCGGCCAGCAGGTCTATGCGGGGCCGGGACCGGTCCGGGCCGGCCGGAGAAGCCGGCGGGACGGCGCCGGGTCGTTCGTCCGCGGCCCAGCTGAAGAGATCCATCCCCATGGCCCGATCCACGGTACCCGCTGGGTGGGACGGCGGCGGGCACGAGCTGGGGGCCCGGGCGGGCCGAGCGGACGGACCGGCGGATGGGGCAGAGTGTCGGGGCACACGCCAGGGGCCGGCAGGTAGCCGGCGGCCCCCAAGGGGAGGAGTCAGCTTCTTATGGTCGGAATCTGTGAGGACCGGGTGGTCGTGGTCACCGGGGCGGGACGGGGTATCGGGCGCGAGCACGCCCTCGAGTTCGCCCGCCAGGGCGCCAAGGTGGTCGTCAACGACCTGGGCGGGGAGATGGACGGCACCGGCAGCTCGAGCGGGCCGGCCGGCGAGGTCGTCGACCAGATCCGAGCCATGGGCGGCCAGGCCATCGCCAACGCCGACGACGTCTCGGACCCCGAAGGGGCGGCCCGCATGGTCCGCTCCGCCGTCGACACCTTCGGGGGGCTGGACGTGCTGGTCAACAACGCCGGCATCCTGCGCGACCGCATGCTCGTCAACATGTCGGTCGAGGAGTGGGACGCGGTCATCCGGGTCCACCTGCGGGGCACCTTCGCCCCCAGCTCCGCCGCCCTGCACTACTGGCGTGAGCGGTCCAAGGCGGGAGAGCCGAACGACGCCCGGATCATCAACACGACCTCGCCGTCGGGCATCTACGGCAACGTGGGGCAGACCAACTACGGGGCGGCCAAGGCCGGCATAGCCGCCTTCACCGTCATCGCCGCCATGGAGGTGGCCCGCTACGGGGTGACCGTCAACGCCATCGCCCCCGCCGCCCTCACCCGCATGACGGAGAACCTGGGGATGGGCCAGCGGGCGGCCGAGGTCCCGGAGGGGGCCTTCAACCCTCTCGCCCCCGACAACATCAGCCCCATCGTCGTGTGGCTGGGCAGCGCCGAGTCGGCACCGGTGACCGGCCGGGTGTTCAACGTCCGGGGCGGCCACCTGAGCGTCGCCGAGGGCTGGGTGGAGGGCCCAACCGCGGACAAGGAGGGGCGCTGGGACCCGGCCGAGCTCGGCGAGATCGTCACCGACCTGGTCTCCCGGGCGGCCCCGAACGCCGACATGTCGGGCCGGCGACCCTAGGCCGTCCAGCAAACGACGAGCCGGGAAGGGGATAATGCGGCCATGGCCGTAGCCACCGCGGAAGTACGCCGTGGCCCGACGGACGTCACCTCGCCGGTGCTCCGGGCCCGCGGCCTCAGCGTCCAGTACGGCCCGGTCCGGGCCCTCGAGGGGGTCGATCTCGACATCTTCGCCGGCGAGGTGGTGGCCCTCGCCGGGGAGAACGGGGCCGGGAAGTCCACGCTGGTCCGCTGCCTGGCCGGTGACATCCGCCCCGACGCCGGGACGGTCACGGTCGGCGGGGACCGGGTCGATTCCGACCCGGGCGCCGCCCGCCGCAACGGGGTGGCCGTCGTCTGGCAGGACCTGGCCCTCTGCGACAACCTCGACATCGCCGCCAACCTGCTTCTCGGCCGGGAGTCACGCCGGTCGCTGTTCTCCACCGGCCGCTTCTACCGCCAGGCCGAGCGGCTCCTGGACGATCTGGCGATCTCCCTGCCCTCGCTCGGCACGCCGGTGGGCCATCTCTCCGGCGGCCAGCGCCAGCTGGTCGCCGTGGCCCGGGCCATGCGGGACCGCCCGGACCTGCTCATCCTCGACGAGCCGACCGCCGCCCTGGGCGTGAACGAGTCGGCCCAGGTCGAGGAACTGGCGGCCAAGCTCCCCCTCCAGGGGACGACCGTCCTGCTGGTATCGCACGACCTCGAGCAGATGTTCCGGATGGCCGACCGGATCGTCATCATGCGGCGGGGCCGGATCGTGGGCGAGGTCAGGCCGGACGACTCCCACCCCGACGAGGTGGCCGGCCTGCTGTCGGGCCAGCCCGCCGACGGGTCGGCCCGCAGCCAGCTCAGCCGGCTCAACTCACTGGCCGGCCAGCTGGCGTCGGCGGCGCCTTCCTCCAGCCTGTCGCTCATCCTCTCGGCCCTGCGGGCCGCCCTCGGCACCGGGGCGGTGTGCGTGCACGAGCGCAACGGGCCGGTCCTGCAGCTGGCCGGCTCGGCCGGGCTGACCCGGGCGCTGGCCCAGGCGTGGGAGACGCTCCCGGTGGGAGCGGCCGGGGGCCAGATCGGCCGCACGCTCAGCGCCGAACAGGAGATCGTCGTCGAGGACATCCGCTCCTCGCCGGGCTGGGCCCGCTTCTCGCGCGAGGCCAGGGTGAGCGGGGTCCGCAGCGCCTGGACGGTGCCCCTGACCGGGTCGGGCACCACCGGCGTGCTCACGGTGCTGTCCGATGAGGTCGGCAGCCCCACCAGGGACGAGGTGGCCCTGGCCAACGTGTACTCCGGCTACGTGGCCGGCGCCCTGGAGCGGGACCGCCTGCTCGGGGAGCTGACGGTGCGGAACCGGACGCTCGAGACGATCAGGGAGGTCCTCGAGACGCTGGCCGGGCCGGTCCCCATCGAATCCGGTCTGGGGGTCGCCCTCGACGCCCTGCGCCGGGGCCTGGCGGCCGACGAGGTGGCGCTTCTGACCTCGCCGCCCGCCGGGGACAGCTCCGGCCCGGCCGGGCCGGCCGGATCCGACCTCCGGGTGCTGGCCCGGGCCGGCGGCGGGCCGCCCTCGCCGGATCTGGCCGAGACGGCCCGCGCCGCCCTGCGCAGCCGCGACACCGCC
>JAKAXG010000566.1 GCA_021827225.1 Actinomycetes bacterium
GATCGTCGGTCACCAGGCCCACCTGCATCTCCACGCCCCCCGGCGCGGCGAACGCCCGCCCCGGGCCGATGGCGTCGGGCAGGTGCCGGGGGTTGAGGCCCAGGATGGAGTAGACGCTCCGGTCGTTCATCCGCATCATCAGGATGCGGTCGGCCAGCGACGAGAAGCGGGGCGAGGTACCGCTGCGATCGGCGGTGACGATCAGGCGCACCCCGGCGCCGTGGCCCTCCCGCATCAGGTGCATGAGCGACGAGACCAGCCGTCCGCCGTCGAGGGCCTCGAACTCGGCGTTGTAGCCCTCCCAGCGGTCCAGGAGGACCACGATGTAGGGCAGGCGCTGTTCGGGTGGTGACAGGCGACGCTGGTCGGCGATGGTGGCGAACCCGCCGCGGGCCAGCAGCTGCTGGCGCTCGGTGACCTCCCCCAGCAGGTTGGTGAGCAGACGGTCCACCCTGTCCGGCTCCCGCCGGGTCACGACCGCTCCCACGTGGGGGAAGGCCTGGAGCGGGATGAGCGCCCCGTTGCCGCAGTCGATGCCGTAGAGATGGACGTCGGCGACCCGGTTGCGGGCCGCCAGGCTGGTGGCCAGGGACCGCAGCAGGGTGGAGCGCCCGGCGCCGGGATCGCCGATGACCAGAAGATGGCCGTCGCGCGCCGGGGTGTACGACGCGCCCTGCTGGGCCTGCTGCTCCGGCAGGTCCTCCAGCCCGAAGATCGCCGCGTGCACCTCGTCGCCCGTCCCCGGCCGCAACGCTTCCGCCGGCAGCGTCAGCGACGCCGGCAGGGCCGGAAGCCACGGGCTGCGGGGCTCCGCCACGCCGGTCATCGCGGCCGCTTCCGCCACGGCGTCGGCCAGCAGGGACAGGTCCGTGGTCTCGTCCTCGAGGTCCGGGCCCTCGGGGGCGGCCAGCGGGTCGCCGAGAGCGGACCACGGCACCTCCGTGAGGCGCAGCGCGGGGCCGCCCCGGCGGGGGCGGCGGCCGCCGACCCGTGCCGCCTGGAACTCGGTCAGATCCTCGTGGCCGACCCGCACGTAGGCCCGCCCGGGCCGCCCCTTCGGGATGCGGGCCGCCGAGGGGGCGTCTATCACGTCGATGCTGTCGGCGGCGTCGGTCACCCTCATCGCCACCCGCAGGTTGGTGTTGGTCTTGATCGCCGCCGACACCACCCCCGAGGGCCTCTGGGTGGCCAGGATCAGGTGGATGCCGAGCGACCGGCCCCGCCGGGCCAGGTCCACCAGCCCGTCGACGAAGTCGGGCAGCTCCTCGACGAGCGAGGCGAACTCGTCGATGACGATCACGAGGCGGCCGAGGACCGGGGCGCCGGGCGCCGCCGCCCTCCAGTAGGCCTCCAGGTCCTTGGCCCCCGCCGCTGCGAGCAGCAGCTCGCGGCGGCGCAGCTCGGCGCCGATCGAGGCCAGGGCCCGCTCGGTCAGATGTCCGTCCAGGTCGGTGACCATCCCGACGGTATGGGGCAGCCGGGCGCATTCCTTGAACGCGCTGCCGCCCTTGTAGTCGACCAGGACGAAGTTCATCAGGTCCGGCCGGTTGGCCGCGGCCAGGCTGGCGATGAGGGTCTGGAGCAGCTCGCTCTTGCCCGACCCGGTGGTCCCGGCGATCAGCCCGTGGGGACCGTCCCTGGACAGGTCGAGCATCAGCGGTCCGGTCTCGGAGCGGCCCGCCACCGCCGCCGTCGAGCGCCCCGACTGCTGCCAGCGCCGGGCCACCTCCTCGGCCCGGGGAGCTTCCAGCCCCAGCTCGGTGAGCAGCCGCACCGAGTCAGGGATCGCCGCCCCCACCGCCGACCGCCGGTTCAGGCGCAGCGGGGCCAGCCGCCGGGCCGCCTCCTCCGCGCTGCGCTGGTCCACCAGGTCGGCCAGGGCCGTCACCGACCGCCGGCCCCGGCCGGTGCTGAGCGCCAGCCGGGCCGGCGTGGAGTCGTCGAAGGCGGCTACGGCGTGGCACTCCTCGGGCAGGAGCCGTTCCGTGTCGTCGATGCACACGGCCACGACGCCGACCTCAGGCCCGCGGCGCAGGATCTTCGTCACCGTGGGCAGGGCGCCCAGCTGGTAGGCGCCGTCGACCACCACCAGGTGGGCCGGCCGGTCCGGCCGGTCCTCCCCGGGACGGCGGGCGGCCAGCCGCTCGTCGATGAGCGCCGAAACCTCCCCGGCCAGGCGGGCCACCGCCGCCTCGCTGGAGCCGATGCGGGCGACGCAGCGGCCGTCGCGGTCCCGGACGTGGGGCAGCCAGCGGGCCCAGGACCAGGCTCCGGCCTGGTGCGGGCCGCTGAGGATGGTGACTCCCAGGTCCTCCGGGGCGTGCAGGACGGCCGCCTGCAGGACCAGTCCGGTGGCCAGGGCCTCGCACGACCGCCGGGCCCCGGCCACGCCCAGCACCCCCTCCGCCTGCAGGTCGATCACCGCCGGGACCAGGCGGACCTGGGACGGGCCGGTGTCCCGGTCCGGCCCTCCCTCCACGACGACCGAGGCCGGCAGGTCGCTGAGTCCGACGCGCAGGGCCAGGAAGTCGTCGTCACCGCGACGACGCTCCCACAGGGACCGCTTGGGCCCGTCGGTCATGGCCGCCAGGGTGGGGGGGTCCGGCGAGGCCTGCCGCCGGCGGGCCGTCTCCGCCGCCAGCGCAGCGCGCAGCTCGGCCTCGGCCCGTTCCGCGGCCGCCCGGTGGGCCCGGGTCTGCTCCCGGTGGGACCTGCCCCCGCTGCGCTTCTGGCTCAGGTAGTTCGACACCCCGATGACCGGGCTGAGGAGGGTGAACAGCAGGAAGTAGGGCTGGCCGAGGGCCACGGCCAGCACCACCCCGAGCAGTACGGGCGCTATGGAGGCCATCAGCGGGAAGTTGACGCCGGCCCGCACCGGGGCCGGGCCGGGGAAGGTGACCGTCACCGCCCCGCCGGGGCTCAGCAGCCGGGGTGGCCGGTTGAAGATGAGGCCGCCCTCGCCGTTGCGTGCCACCGGGCTGTCCCCGGGCCCGCGGTTACGCCACGCCAGCACGCTGCTGCCGACCTGCAGGTACGCCCCCTCCGGCAGGTCCGCCTCCGGGGTCGGCTCACCCTCCACCGCCAGGCCGTGGGCCGATCCCTCGTCGCGGATGCGCACCCCCTCGGCGGAGACCGTCAGCCGCCCGTGCCGGCGGGATACCGTCAGGTCGTCGACCAGGTTGACCGAGGCGTCGTCGGACCGCCCGATCGGGTGCTCGCCCGGCCCGAGCCGCCAGGTCTGACCGGCGTGGGGACCGGAGACCGCCTCCAGCACCACGTCCGGCCCGGCCCCGCCCCCCGCCGACGCCCCGGTCGCCCGGGGGGAGTTCTGGGACAGCAGTGCCCCGTCGAGGATGCTCTCGCCGATGGGCGGGTCCAGGGGGAGCAGCCGGGTGCCGTCCCACCAGGGCGCCCCCGGGGTGGCCAGCCCCCTGTCCTCGAGCTGGGCGGCCAGTTCCGCGAAGGGAACCCCGGGCTCGCCGTCGAGCCAGATGTCCCTGTCCGGCCCCCGGCCGGTGATCGTGAAGAGGATCTGCATGGGTACGGGGCGGCCTGGTCCGCCTGGCCGATATATTTAACTGCCTGGCGCCGCGGCGCCCGGCTGGCGTGGACCACGGCCGTTCGGGCTATAGTGGTAGGCCGTTGTTGAACCGAAGTCTGCGGGTGTCCGGACCGGCTCTGCCGTAAGGAGACCCCGCAGCAAAGTGAATCGAGCGCTCCGCTCGGGTAACCGGGCGGAGCGTCCGCGTGTGAGGCGGTCCACCGGTCCGGTAGCTCCGGGCTGCAGTCCCCCTCCGCCACGACCCCCAGGAAAGAGTCAGCTGTGCCATCGAAAGCGATAGTCGGCGAGAAAGTCGGCATGAGCCAGGTCTGGGACGACCAGAACCGCGC
>JAKAXG010000567.1 GCA_021827225.1 Actinomycetes bacterium
GGGCCGGTCGTTGCCGAGGCCGCCGAGGCCGTCGCCGAAGCGGGACGAGAACAGCTTCGGATCCCGCAGCACCTGCTCCACGTCCGGGTGGCGGGTGACCATGACGGTCGGCCTGCGGCCGGGGACGTCGATGTCGTCGCGCGCCGGTGGGCCGTCGCGCAGGAAGGAGAAGTAGGGACGGGGATCCCTGGCGTAGTCGCTGTCCATCATCAGGCGCAGCGACCAGCCGGGGCGGGTCGTGTCGAGCGCAGGTCGGGATTCGGTGTCGGTCACGGCGTCCACCCCCACATGGAACAGGATTGACTCATATTGTCACATGAGTCTCATGTGTTCAATCGGCGGATCCGGCGCCGGCGGCCGCCCCGAGAAGCCGGACCACCTCGGGTCCGGGGACCTTGCCCATCTGGTTGCGGGGCAGGCGCTCCACCACGACCATCCGCTCGGGCACCTTGTAGCCGGCCAGCCGGGCCCGGCAGAACTCCAGCACCGACGGGATGTCGACGGTCCCGCCGGCCGCGGCCTCGACCGCGGCGCCGACCCTCTCCCCCAACCTCTCGTCAGGGACGCCGACGACGGCGCAGGCCGACACGCCCGGGGCCTCGACCAGGACCCTCTCCACCTCGGCCGGGTAGACGTTGGCCCCACCCCGGATGATCACGGTGCTGCGCCGGCCGTGCACCCGCAGGTGGCCCGACGCCTCCATGACGCCGAGGTCGCCGGTATGCAACGTGCGGTCACCGCCCGCCAGCCGGTCCCCGCCCCAGTACCCCAGGGCGGGGCGGTACAGGCCGGCCCAGGGACCCGAGGACCGGGGCGACAGGACGATCTCCCCCCCGTCCGCGCCGACCTCGATGTGGTCCAGGGGGCGGCCGCTGGTGCGGTCGGGACGGGGCCCGGCCCGGTCGTCGAGGGCGACCAGGGCGGGGGCCTCGGTCAGGCCGTAGGTCCGCACCACCGGCACACCGAAGCGATCCTCGAAGTCCCGTCGGAGGCTGTCAGGGCAGTCGGCTCCCCCGACCCACACCTCCTCCAGGCTGGCCAGGTCACCAGCCCGGATGGACCGGTCCCTGACCATGGTCCACAGCTGGGCGGGGGGCCCGTTCCACACCGTGACCCGCTCCCGGTGGATCCACTCCACGATCGACGCCACGTCGGGGCGGTCCATGATGACGGCCGTGCCCCCGGCCTGGGCGGTGAGCACGGTGGTGAGGGTCAGCATGTTCAAGATGGTCAGCGGCAGCGAGTCGCCCTTTCGCAGTTCCGGGCCCCAGCCCCGCCGGGCGACGGTCGCCGCCCCCGGCAGGATCAGCCCGGCCTGGCAGTGGACCGCCCCCTTGGGATGGCCGGTCGTGCCGCTCGTGTAGGCGATGGCCGCCGGCGCTCCCGGATCGGGGGCGGGGCCGTCCGGGCGGCCATCGGATGCCTCGACCGCCGCCTGCCACTCCGCGGTGGTCACCAGCCGCACCCCGGTGACGCCGGCCATGGCCTCCGCCCCGGCGGGGTCGACCAGCATGGCCGCCGCCCCGCAGTCGGCCAGCATGTGGGCCTTCTCGGGAGGCGCCAGCGCGGGGTTGACACCGACCCAGACGGCACCCCGCCGCATGGCCCCGTGGAAGGCCACCACGATGGGCAGGTCGTTGCCGAGCGACACCGCCAGGCGGTCGCCGGGCCCGATACCGAGCGACGCCAGCGCCCCCGCCGCCCGGTCGGCCAGGGCGTCCAGCTCGGCGTAGGACACGTTGGCGCTGCGGGTGACCAGCGCCCGGCGGTGCGGGTCGGCGGCGGTGCCGGCCTCCAGGACGTCGAACACCCCGGCCGGCAGCTGCGGGACCACCTAGGCGGAGCGGTCGGTCACTGGCCCGTCTTTCCCAGGTCGGCGGCCAGGGTGGAGCTGCCCCTGGCCCGCTTGACCTTCGAGCGGATCGAGACGTCGTGGCCGGCGGCCCTGCGCCGCAGAGCACCCACCGTGCACTCCTCCCGCCGGATCACGGAGAAGGGGTCGTAGCCGAAGTGGCGCATGGCGTTGAGATGGCTGATGCGGTCGATGTCGTGGCGGTCCACGCCGTCCATCTGCTTCATGAACGTCTCCGGCGCGGTCGGCCAGGTGGAGTCGGAGTGGGGGTAGTCGCACTCCCAGCACACGTTGTCCATCGCCAGGTAGCGCCGGCTGGCCACCCCGAAGTGGTCGTCTATGAAGCAGGTGATGACGTGCTCGTTGAACACCTCGCTCGGCAGCCTGTCGCCGAAGTCCTGGTGTGTCCACGCCCGGTGCTTCTGGTAGTTGTAGTCGATCCGCTCCAGGAAGTACGGGATCCAGCCGATCCCGCCCTCGGACAGGGCGAACCTGAGCGACGGGAACTTCCGCAGCACGGGGGACCACACCAGGTCGGTCGCGGCCTGGACGATGTTCATGGGGGTGAGGGTGATGATGACGTCCATGGGGGCGTCGGGGGCGGTGATCACCAGCTGCGACGACGAGCCGATGTGCATGCACACGACCACGTTCTCGTCCGAGCAGGCCTTCCAGAACGGGTCCCAGTGATCGGAGTGCAGGCTGGGCCAACCGAGCTTGGACGGGTTCTCGGAGAACGTGACGGCGTGGGCCCCCTTGGCCGCGGTACGGCGCACCTCAGCGGCCAGCACATCCGGGTCCCAGATGGCCGGCAGGGAGCACGGGATGAACCGGCCCGGGTAGCTGCCGCACCATTCGTCGATGTGCCAGTCGTTGTAGGCCCGGACCATGGCCAGAGCCACGTCCTTGTCCTCCGTGCGGGCGAACAGCTGGCCGCAGAACTGCGGGAACGACGGGAAGCAGAGCGAGCCGAGGACGCCGTTGGCATCCATGTCCTTGATCCGCTCGTGGATGTCGTAGGTGCCGGGCCGGAGCTCGTCGAGGGCCGTGGGCTCGATGCCGTACTCCTCCGGTGGCCGGCCGGCCACCGCGTTGAGCGCCACGTTGCCGATCTCCTGACCCTCGTAGCGCCAGGCGTTGGTCCCGTCGCCCCTGGTGACGAACTGCGGCGCCAGGTCCCGGTAGCGGGCGGGCAAGCGGCCCTCGAACAGGCCGGCCGGCTCGACGACGTGGTCGTCCACGCTGACCATGATCAGTTCATCCGTATGCACGGACAGTTGCTCCACGGCTCCCCCCGTCTGGCTGTGTGCTCCGAGAACGGACCATAGCACTCAGCGATAACGGGATTCTCGCTGACGCAAGAGCGCAGTAGGATCCCCGGGTGCGAAGTGGCGTGCCGGCCGACCGGAGCGGGGGTTGGAGGGAGAAGGCGGTCGAGCGGTCGCTGCGCAGCGCCAGGGAGCGGGCGGTTTCGCGCTCGGAGCGGTTCATCCAGGTCGCCACCGAACTGCTGTACGAGAACGGGAACCTGGACTTCACGGTCTCGGAGCTGGTCGAGCGGTCCAAGATGTCGCTCCGGTCCTTCTACCAGCACTTCGCCGGCAAGGAGGAGCTGCTGCTCGCGGTGTTCGAGGAGGCCATCAGGGGTTACGTGCAGGTGCTCCGCCGCACCGTCGAGGAGGCCGAGGACCCGCTGGCCAAGCTGCGGGCCTACGTCACGGGTTTCTACGGGGCCGGCGAGTCGGGGGACCGCTCCACCAGCGCCGCCCTGTCGCGCTACCTGCTCGGCCTCGCCAGCAGCAACCCCTCGCAGGTGGCGCGGGTGCTGGAACCGCAGATCGAGCTGCTGCGCGAGATCATCGACGCCGGGATAGCCGCCGGTGACCTGCGCACCGACATCCCGGCTCCGGCGCTGACCCTTCTCGTCACCCACACCCTCATGTCGGCGGTGGAGATGAACGTCCTCGGGTCCCGCCTGGCCGGCGACGCGGTGAGCGCAGAGGCCCTGTGGCGCTTCTGCTCGGGGGCGGTC
>JAKAXG010000568.1 GCA_021827225.1 Actinomycetes bacterium
TGCCGCCGGAGCGGATCACCGTCCCGTCACCGAGCACCGCCTCGAGGCCCAGCACCTGGTGCCGGGTGACCCCGTACTTGACCGCTCTCATGCCGCCGGCGTTGGTGTTGACGTTCCCGCCCAGGCTGGCGCTGGACTCCCCGGGGAATACGGGATAGACGAGCTGGTGCCCGGCGGTGGCCACGTCGAGCTCCTCCAGGGTCACGCCCGGCTGGACGACCGCCACGTGGTTGTCGTCGTCGATCTCGAGGATGGAGTTCATCCGCTCGAAGCTGACCACCACCCCGCCCGGCACGGGGATGCACGCCCCCGACAGCCCGGTGCCCGAACCCCGGGCGGTAAGGGGGACCCCGAGCCGGTTCGCCAGCTCCACGATCCGGGCCGTCTCGGCCGTGTCGGCCGGGGCCACCACGGCGGCGGGCTGGACCGGCTCCAGGCCGAGGGCCTCGTCGTGGGTGTAGTCGTCCTTGATGTCGGCTCCGGCTCGGACGTTCGCAGCCCCGACGACGGCGGCCAGCTCGGCGGTGATGTCGGCCATCGAATCAGCTTGTCACGATCGGCGCCGTCCACGTCACGTCTGATCCTCAGTCGTAGTAGCCGGAGTGGATGTAGACGGTCGGGATCCCCTCCTCGTGGAACATGGCCACGTTGCGCCGGTCGTCCTCGAAGGACAGCACCGGTTCGAAGCCGACCGTCCGCAGCTCCCGGACCGACCGGCGCTTGAACTCCCGGGCCGCCCCGTAATCACCGCGGTCGCGCATGACCAGCAGGTCCCAGCGGAGGCGGTAGCGGTGCAACCAGGCGAGTGTCTGGGGCTGCACCCACGCCGGGCGGGCGGTGAGCAGGACGATCTTCAAGGAGGCGTCGAGGAGCCCCAGCAGGGTGGCCACCTCCTCGATGAGGGGGTCCTCCCCGCACGACTCGAAGAACGAATCCCAGTCCCGCCACGGGCCCTCCAGATAGTGCTGGCGGCTGGCCGCATCGGAGAGGACCCCGTCCAGGTCGAAGATGACGGTTCGGCCGGGCTGGACGGGGCCGTCCCGCCACCGCCAGTTGTCGAAGATCCGGGGGCTCGCCATGGGCCCGCCACCCTACGGGGTGTTCACCCACCAGGTGACGGCGGACAGGCCGCCGGCCACCGGCTCAGGCCGGGGTGCCTCCGGGAGGCGCAGCCGGGCCAGCTGGTCGAGGGCCAGCGGCGGGACCTCCCCGGCCTCCACCGCTTCGGTGCTGACCGTCCAGTCATCGACCAGCACCACCGGGCCTCTCATCTCGGTGCTCAACGCCTGGCGCAGCCACTCGAGGGCCCCGGTGAGGACGGCGTAGCGGCCCGGGCCGGCCGCCGGCGGGGGCCGGAATGCGGCTCCGAGCGGGGAGGAAAGCTCCACCAGCCGGTCGCCGATGGCGGCCAGCCGCAGCTCCGACCACCGGCCGTCGCGGGATTCGACCCGGTCCGAGGCCAGGCGCCCCACCGTCCGCACCGCCACCACCGCCCCGTCGCCGGGCACCGCCGGCGGGGCCGGCAGGCAGGTGACCAGCGGGCCCACCCCTCGTGCCGGCGGCGGTTCCTCCCCGGCGTCCTCCGACGCGCTCACCGGGAACAGGAACGCCGGCTCCTCGAGCGCCAGCCGGGCCGCCATGACCGCCGGGACGGGCCCGGGCCGGACCAGCACGTAGCGCAGGCTGGTCAGGCAGACCGGCCCCAGCCCCAGCACCGAGCCGGCCAGGGACCCGTCGTCGGCGGAGGCCACCACCAGGGTGAACGGGTCGGGCCGGCCGGCCCGCTCCCACCACCGGTCGGCGGCATCCACCAGCCAGGCCGCCAACTCCTCGAGGGGCTCCGGGGGCGGCACCCGGCGCGGTCCCAGGTCGGACCAGCGCAGCGATCCCAACCGGCGGGCCCGGGCCATCCACTCACCGGCCTCGGGCCAGCCCTCCGGATCCGGTGCCGGCGCCTCGATCACGAGGAGACCGTAGTAGCGTCGCCGGGCGGTTTGAGCGACCTTCCCGACCTTCTAGAACTATCCGTCCCGGTTGGTGGGCGGGTGATGGTGGTGGCGGACCTCCATCTCACCAAAGAGCCGAGCCCGGCTCAGCTCGCCGCGTCCGGGGAACTGGCCTCGGCGATCGAGGCAGCCACCGGTCCCGGAGTGCTGATCCTGGCGGGAAACCTGCTGGACTCGGGCGCCGACCCCAGGGCGGCCCTGGCCGCCCACCCCCGCCTGAGCGAGGACATCGCCGCCTACGCCGCTACCCCCGGGCGGCGGGTCATCGTCCTGCCCGGGGACCGGGACGTGAAGGTGGCCTGGTCGGAGCCGGCCCAGAAGGCGGTGCGGGCCGCCCTCGGGGCGGAACTGGCCCTGGCCGTCGACCTGCGGATCGCCACCGGCGCCGGGGAGCGCAAGGTCCGGGTCGACCCCGGTTACCGCTTCGATCCCCGCGCCGCCTACCAGGATCCCCGCAACCCGCTCGAGTCGCCCTACGCCCAGCACATCCGCGACGAGGTGCTGCCCGCCATGCGGCTGCGCGGCAACGGCCGCTCGAAGTGGCTGGACGGGATCGACGACCTGGACAACCCGGCCGGGTTGTCGCGCTTCGTGGCGTCGCGGCTGGTGTACAGGCGTCTCGTGCACTCCGCGTGGCTGGTCCTGATCCCCTTCGTGGCGGCCCTGGTGCTGAGAGTGCCGGCGGCCGCCCTCCGCTCCGCCCGGGCGGGAGGCCTGACCACCCGGCTGGGCCTGTTCGTGGCCGCGACCGTCGTGGAACTGCTCCTCCTGGTGCTGATCTCGGTGCTGGCCATCCGGGTCACCAACCGGGCGGCGGGCGCCATAGCCCTCGACGATCCGGGCAAGGACCGCAACGACGCCGGGCGCGCCGCGGCCCGGCACCTGGTGACCTCCGGCTACGCCGGGCTGGTCACCGGCCACACCTGCCGGCCGGAACTGGCCCACTTCGGCACCGGGTTCTACGCCAACGCCGGCACCGGGGCGGACGTGGTGACCGAGCACCCCACCCGGGTACCGGGGCTGGGCCTGCCGTCGGTGTTCCTGGCGCACCGGACCCTGTCGTGGGTCGAGATCGAGGCCGGGAACGAGCTGCACGTGAGGCTCCTGTACTGCCGCCAGGACCTGCCCGGGTCGGCCCTGCTGGAGCGCCTGATGGCGGACCGCACCGGGGTGGCCACCCCGGGGGAGCTGCGCCCGGCGGTGGTGGCTACGTTCCCGCAGGGCCAGGGCTGGCCCCGGCCGCCGTCGACCGAGCGCCGGGACCGCCGCGTCCGCCGGCTGGCCTCTGCCCTGCTGGTGGTGGTCGGGTTCGTGTCGCTGGTGTCGGCCATGTCCGACCCTCTACGCGACCGCCTCGACGTCCTGCGCTCCCTGTTCCCCCTGGCCGTCCCCGAGACGGCGGCGGCGGTGGCGGCCTTCTTCGGGGTCGCCCTGGTCGTCCTGGCCCGGGGGGTGCGGCGGGGCCAGAAACGGGCGTGGGCCGTCTGCGAGGTCCTCCTGATCGTGGTGGCCGCCCTGCACATCCTCAAGGGAGTGGACGTGGAGGAGGCGGTCGTGGCCCTGGCCGTGGCCGCCATGCTGTGGGTGTACCGGGGATCGTTCCAGGCCCGCACGGACGTGGTCGCCCTCCGCCGGGGCCTGTTGACGGTGCTCGGCACGGCGGTCCTGACCGTGGCGGCCGGGACCCTGGCGGTGGAGCTCAGCACCGCCATCAACCACCGCCGGCACGTCGAGTCCCCCCGGGTCTCGTGGCCCAGGGCCCTCGACGCGGTGCTCAACCGGATGGTCGGAAGCGGGTCGGTGGTGCTGCCGCGCCGGATAAACGAGTTCCTCACGCCCACCCTGGAGGCGGCGACGGCGGGGCTGGTGCTGGC
>JAKAXG010000569.1 GCA_021827225.1 Actinomycetes bacterium
ATCGATATGGTGACCTCCGACCGCTTGAGCGGGTCGGCCTGGAACACCGACAGGTGGACGTTCCCGTCCCCGGCGTGGCCGCAGCCAGCCACCCACGACCCGCTGGACGAGGCGATGGCGGCCACCTGCTCCATGAAGCCGGGGATCTCCGCCCGGGGGACGACCACGTCGAGGATGTCGTCGGCGCCGGCTGCCTTGGCCGTCCAGAAGGCCCGCTCCCGGGCCTGGATCAGCGCCGCCCCGGCCGCCGGTGGCAGCACGTACACCTCCAGGGCGCCCATGTCGGCCAGCAGGGTGGCCACCTGCTCGGTGTCCTCCGCCAGGCGGTCCTCCCGGTTGTCCTCCAGCACGATCACCAGGTAGGCGAGGGCCGACTCCTGCACCGCCTTGGGCACCCCCAGCTCCAGGTTCCCGTCCCCGGCGATGGCGGCCATGGTCACCATATCGATGTACTCGACCATGAGCGGGCCCACCCCGCTGGTCACCACCTTGGGTACCGCCCCGGTCACCGCCGGCAGGGACGGGAACGGGGCCAGGACGGTGGCGGCGTGCGCCGGGCGGGGGTAGAGGCGGAGGGTGGCCTCGGTGACCAGGGCCAGCGTGCCCTCGGAGCCGACGATCAGCTGGGTGAGGTCGTAGCCGGCGGTGGCCTTGACGAACTTGCCTCCGGAGCGGATGGTGCTGCCGTCGCCGAGCACCGCCTCCAGGCCCAGCACCTGGTGGCGGGTGACGCCGTACTTGACGGCGCGCATGCCGCCGGCGTTGGTGTTGACGTTGCCGCCCAGGCTGCCGCTCGACTCCCCCGGGAACACCGGGTACACCAGGCCGTGGCCGGCGGTGGCCTCGTCCAGCTGGTGGAGGGTGACGCCGGGTTCCACGACGGCGACGTGGTTGTCCGTGTCGATCTCGCGGATGGCGTCCATCCGCTCGAAGGACACCACCACCCCGTCCTTGACCGGGATGCACGCCCCCGACAGGCCCGTACCCGAGCCCCGGGCGGTGAGCGGCACCCGCAGCCGGTTGGCCAGCTGCACGATCCGGGCCACCTGCGCGGTGTCGGCCGGCATGGCCACGGCGGCCGGCATCTGCGGCTCCAGGCCCAGGGCCTCGTCGTGCCCGTAGTCGTCGCGGATGTCGGTGCCGGCCAGGACGTGGCCGGCACCTACGATCCCGGCCAGTTCCGCTGCGATGTCCGCCATGGGCCCCACCTCTTCAGGTCAGTCGTAGTACCCGGAGTGTATGTAAACGGTGGGGACGCCCTCCTCGTGGAACATGGCCACGTTGCGGCGGTCGTCCTCGAAGGACAGGACCGGCTCGAAGCCGGCCGCTCTGAGCTCGCGCACCGACCGCCGCTTGAACTCCCGGGCGGCGCCGTAGTCGCCCCGGTCGCGCATCACCAGCAGGTCCCAGCGCAGCTGGTAGCGGTGCAGCCAGGCCAGGGTCTGGGGCTGCACCCAGGCCGGGCGGGCGGTGAGCAGCACGATGCCGAGCGAGGCGTCGAGCAGGCCGAGGAGGGTGGCCACCTCCTTGATCAGCGGGTCGTCGCCGCACGACTCGAAGAAGGCGTCCCAGTCCCGCCACGGCCCCTCCAGGTAGTGCTGGCGGCTGGCGGCGTCGGACAGGACACCGTCCAGGTCGAATATGACGGCTTTGCCGGGTTGTACCGGGCCGTCCCGCCAGCGCCAGTTGTCGAATGCAGGGAGGCTCGCCATGGCCGGAGCCACCCTAAGCGCGCCGGGTGGGCCACACCACCACCGACAGGCCGCCGGCCACCGGCTCCGGCTGCCGGTCGAGCGGGGCCCGTACCCGGGCCAGCTGGTCGACGGCCAGCGGGGGGACGGTGTCGCCCGGCAGCGCGGCGGTGGTCGCCGTCCAGCGGTCCACCACCGCCACCACCCCCTCCAGCTCGCCGCTGAGCGCCTCCCGGAGCCAGTCCACGGCGCCGGTGAGCACCGGGTAGCGGCCGGGGCCGGGCCGGCCCAGGAACCTGGGCGCGGCGCCCGGCGCCAGGGGCGACGTCACCTCGACCAGGGTCCAGCCGGCGCCGGTGTCCGGCCGGTCGCCGGCGGGGCCGGTGGCGGCGCCGGCGGGGCCTGTCTCGTCGCCGGCCGGGCCTGTCTCGTCGCCGGCGGGGCCGGTGGCGGCGCCGGCGGGGCCGGTGGCGGCCAGGCGGACCTCCTCCCAGCGGCCGTCGCGGTACTCCACCCGGTCGGAGGGAAGGCAGCCGACCGTGGCGATGGCCACCAGCGCCCCGGGGCCGGGCAGCGCCGGCAGCCCCGCCACCCGGGTCACCAGCGGGCCGACCCCGGTTGCCTCCTCCGGCTCCTCGTCGCCCGCCTCGCCCTCGTCCCCGTCGTCGGCGAAGGCGACCGCCCGGTCGGCGTCGGGGGCGCCCCGCCCGCCGGGACCGTGCGCTTCGCCGCCGCGGGGCGCCGGCCCCGCCATCGGGAACAGGTACACCGGGTCCTCCAGGGGCAGCAGGGCGGCCATGGCCGGCGGCGCCGGGTCCGGGTGCACCAGCACGTAGCGCAGGCAGGTCAGGCAGGCCGGCCCCAGCTCCAGGACCCGGCGGGCCAGGGTGCCGTCATCGGCGGACTCGACGACCAGGGTGAACGGATCCGGCCGGCCGGCCCGCTCCCACCAGCCGTCGGCGGCGTCGACCAGCCAGGCCGCCAGCTCCTCGAGCGGACCCGGCGGGGGCACCGGCCGGCGGCCCAGATCGGAGTAGCGCAGCGAGCCCGACCGGCGGGCCCGGGGCAGCCAGCCGCCGGCGTCCGACCAGCCCGCCGGGTCGAGTGGCGTGGCCCGGATCACGGGGCGACCGTAGTATCGCCGCACCGGTCCCGTAGTAGCGTCGCCCGGCGGTTTGACTCCCACGAGCGACATTCCCGACCTTCTCGACGTAGAAGTCCCGGTGGGCGGACGGGTGATGGTGGTGGCGGATCTCCACCTCACCAAGGAGCCGAGCGCCGCCCAGCTGGCCGCGTCCTCGGAGCTGGCGGCGACCATCGAGGCGGCCACCGGACCGGGGGTGCTGGTGGTGGCCGGCAACCTGCTCGACTCGCGCGCCGACCCCCAGGCGGTGCTGGCCGCCCACGCCCGCCTGAGCGAGGACCTCAAGGCCTACGCGGCCGGGCCGGGCCGGCGGGTGATCGTGCTGCCCGGGGACCGTGACGTGGCCCTGGCCTGGTCCCAGCCGGCGCAGAAGGCCGTGCAGGCGGCCCTGGGCGCCGAGATCGCCCTGGCCGCGGACCTGCACATCTTTACCGGCGCCGGGGAGCGCAAGGTGCGGGTCGACCCCGGCTACCGCTTCGACCCCCGCACGGCCTACCAGGACCCCCGCAACCCGCTCGAGTCGCCCTACGCCCAGCACATCCGCAACGAGGTGCTGCCGGCGGTCCGCCGGCGCAGCGAGGGCCGCTCCGGGTGGCTGTCGGGCATCGAGCTGTTGGACAACCCGGGGGGCCTGTCCCGCTTCGTGGCGTCGCGCCTGGTGTACCGCCGCCTCATCCACTCCGGGTGGCTGATCGTCATCCCCATCGTGGCCGCCCTGGTGCTGCGGATACCGGCCACCGCCCTGCGCTCGGCCCGGGCGGGGGGGCTGACCACCCGGCTGGGGCTGTTCGTGGCCGCCACCGTCATCGAGCTGCTGCTCCTGATCCTGGTGGCCATCCTGGCCATCCGGGTCACCAACCGGGCTCTCGGCGCCACCGCCCTGGACGAGCCGGGACGGGACCCTAACGACCCGGCCCGGGCGGCCGGGCGGGCGCTGGTCACGGCCGGCTATGCCGGCCTGGTCACCGGCCAGACGTGCCGGCCGGAGTTGGCGCACTTCGGGACCGGCTTCTACGCCAACGCCGGCACCGGAGCAGACGTGG
>JAKAXG010000012.1 GCA_021827225.1 Actinomycetes bacterium
TGGGCCTCCGCAGCAGCTGAACCAGCAACCGGAACGAAAGTCGCTCGTCGGGCGGCTCCTGCTCCGCCGCCTTCTGCTGCAGGACGAACCCGACGGCGATCATCAGCGCTCCGCCGAGCCCGGCGGCTACGGAGACGACGTGCACAGAGGCGCTCTTTCCGGGGGGAGGCCCGCTGCGACCCCGACGGCCGCGGCCGCTCCGACGACGGAACTCATGGAATGCACATTCCCGTCGCCCGCCATCCCTAACGGACCCGGCGCGACCCGACCGGGTGCGGCCAGGCCACCCGCAGGGGCGCTGTGACGTCCGGCCACCCCCGGGTATGTGGGCCCGGTAGGAACGGATTCGAGCGGAGATGCTGGTGGCGGCGATACAACCCGAGCGGGCCGGGCGGTAGGGGCGTTGACCCAGGCCCGCCTCGCCAGACTGCAGCAGCACCTGCCCGACTGGATCACCGACCGCGTCCGCTCCGGCGAGCAGGCGGTGTCGGAGAAGCTGGGCGGCCCGGCCCGCACCCGGGTCATAGTGCTGCTGGCCTGCATCCTGGCCCTGGACAGCGCCGACAAGGGGGCGGTGGGGGCCATGGCCCCCCAGCTCGAAGCGGCCTTCCACATCGGGAACCTGGACATCGGCATCCTGTCCACGGTGTCCTCGCTGGTCGGGGCCCTGGCCGCCCTGCCCCTGGGGGTGCTCACCGACCGGACCCGACGGGTGCGGTTGCTCACCATCAGCATCGTCATCTGGGCCGCCGCCGAGGCGGTCAGCGGCTTCTCGACCTCCTACGTCATGCTGCTCCTGATCCGGCTGGCCCTGGGCGCGGTCACCGCCACCGCCGGCCCGGCGGTCGGATCCCTGACCGGCGACCTGTTCCCGGCGGGCGAGCGGTCGCGCATCTACGGCTTCATCCTGACCGGGGATCTCCTGGGCGCCGGCGCCGGGCTCTTGATCTCCGGGGACGTGGCCTCGATCAGCTGGCGGGCCGGGTTCGTGGTCCTGGCCCTACCCAGCCTGGCCCTGGCCTGGGTCATCCACCGCTACTTCCCGGAGCCGGCCCGGGGCGGGCAGAGCCACCTGGAGCCGGGCGACGAGCGGATCGTGGCCACGGAGGAGGCCGCCGACGCTGACCGCCCGGCGGCGGCGGAGGCCTCGAGCCGGCCCGCCGATGACTCCGTAGCCTTGGAGCAGGTTCAGGAAAAAGGGATCGCCCCCAATCCTGAAGTCGTACTCGAAGGTGACCCGACGCGCCTGAGCCTCTGGGAAGCCGTGAAGTGGGTCCTCAAGGTCCGGACCAATGTCCTGCTCATCGTGTCGTCGGCCCTCGGCTACTTCTTCTTCGCCGGGCTGAAGACCTTCGCCGTGCTGTTCGCCCGGGGCCAGTACGGCATAAGCCAGTCCGTGGCCACCCTGCTGGCGGTGATAGTGGGGGCGGCGGCCATCGTCGGCATCCTCGCCGGCGGCCGGACCGCGGACCGCATGCTGGGGCACGGGCGGATCAACGCCCGCCTGATCGTGGGGGCGGTCGGCTACTTCACGGCGGCGGTGATCTTCATCCCCGCTCTGCTGACCCACAACCTGGCCCTGGCCCTGCCCCTGGTCATGATCGGGGCGGCCGCCCTGTCGGCACCGAACGCGCCGGGCGACGCCGCCCGCCTGGACGTGGTCCCGTCCCGGATGTGGGGCCGGACGGAGGCCATCCGCACCTTCCTGCGCACGCTGCTCGAGGCGTTCGCACCGCTGCTGTTCGGCTACGTGTCGCAGCTGTTCGGCAGTCCGGGCGGGGCCGGCCTGGGAACGGGGGTGGACAACAAGGCCGCCCACGTGTCGGCGGCCTCGGCCCACGGCCTCTCCTACGCCTTCCTGGTGATGCTCGCCCCGCTGGCCGCCGGCGGGTACTTCCTGCTGCGGGCCCGGCGCACCTACCCCACCGACGTGGCCTCGGCGGCGGAGTCCGAACGGCGGACCACCACCGGGGGGGACCGGTCCGGCGAGGCGGAGGAGGCCCGGGCGGCGGACAGCCGGAACTAGCGCCGGCGCCGGCCGGGTACCGGGTCACGGCGCTGCCCGGGTACCGGGTCACGGCGCCGGCCGGGGCTGGCGCCGGACCGGTCAGGCTAGGAGAAGAGGTCCATCCCCTGGCTGCCGGCGCCGCTGGCGCTGCCCGTCTCGGCCGGCCGGCCGGCGCCGCCCACGCCGGGGGCGTAGCCCCGAGCGAGCACGCCCGGCCCGTCGATCAGCTCCGGATAGCAGCCGGCGTCGAACGCCCGGATGAACCGGGCCACGGGTCCGGGCAGCAGCGTGACGGACGGGAGGCGCGAGCCGGTGCGGAACACCCGGACCGACCACTCCTTGACGACCACCCGCCGGACGGACATCTCGGTTCCGACCACGGCCTGGAGGTAACGGGCCAGGGCGCACTCGCTCACCTCGCCGGGTAGACCTCGGACCCCTTCCTCGTTCAGTCGCCCGGCCACCGCGTCGGGGGAGTCCCCGATCTCCTGGATGTAGTGCCGCACCGATCGGCGCAGCTGCCGGCTGGTCAACTCAGCACCCATTGCCTGCTCCCCTCTTACGAACCCAACCGCTGGCGCGGTCCCCACATCCTCCAGATACCCCCCGCCACACCCGTCAACCCACCAGGGCGGACCCCCGGAGGCGGCGGGGCGTGGCAAACTGCTGGACCCCCTCCTGTTCCTGTGCCTTCGTACCGACTGTGACCCGCCGCGTCCATCTCCGCCCCTGGCAGAAGGAGGCGCTGGAGCGTTTCCTGAAGGCGGGGACCACTGACTTCCTCACCGTCGCCACCCCCGGGGCGGGCAAGACCACCTTCGCTCTGACCGCCGCGGTCAACCGGCTGGCCGCCCCCGACGGGCCCCGCCGGCTGATCGTGGTGGCGCCCACCGCCCACCTGAAGAGGCAGTGGGCGGCGGCCGCGGCGGCCTTCGGCGTGCACCTCGACCACCAGTGGTCACCGGCCGAGGGGCCCCTCCCGGCGGACATGCACGGGATCGTCACCACCTACCAGCAGGTGGCCGCCTGCGCCCCCCTTCTGGCCCGGCAGGCCGCCGGCTCTATGGTCGTCTTCGACGAGATCCACCACGCCGGCGACGACCGGGCGTGGGGTTCGTCGGTCCGCCAGGCGTTCGAGGGGGCGGCTCTGCGGCTGTCGCTGTCGGGTACCCCGTTCCGCTCGGACACGCAGAGCATCCCCTTTCTCCGCTACGAACTCGACGAGGCCCGGCCCGACTACGAGTACGGCTACGGGCAGGCTCTGGCCGACGGCCGGGTGGTGCGGCCCGTGTACTTCCCCCGCGCCAACGGCCAGATGGAGTGGAGCGCCCCGGACGGTTCCACCTGGTCGGCGAGCTTCGACGACGCCCTCGACACGGTCCGGGCCAACCAGCGGCTGCGGGCCGCCCTGTCGCTGGAGGGCGACTGGCTGCCGACGGTGCTGAAGGCGGCGCACGAACGGCTCATGGACATCCGCCGCCACCATCCCGACGCCGGCGGCCTGGTGATCGCCACCGACCAGGACCACGCCCGGGGTATCGCCGACGCCCTGGCCTGGCGTCACGGCGTGAAGCCCGTGGTGGCCACCTCGGACGACGCCGGGGCGTCGGACCGGATCGCCGGGTTCGCGGCGTCCGACGAGCCCTGGCTGGTGGCCGTGCGGATGGTCTCGGAGGGGGTGGACATCCCCCGGCTGCGCGTGGGGGTTTACGCCACGACCACCACCACCGAGCTGTTCTTCCGCCAGGCGGTCGGCCGCCTGGTCCGCTGGACGGTGGGCGTGCCGGCGCAGCGGTCGTACCTGTTCATCCCCGACGACTCCCGGCTGCGGGGGTGGGCCTACCGCATCGCCGAGACCCGCCGGCACAGCCTGCGCAAGGAGTCGGCGGAGAAGCCCGAACCCGACCCGGCGGAGCTGGACGAGCTGCGCGAGGAGCAGGTGCGCGACAGTGAGCAGCTGTCGCTGTTCGCCGTCATCTCGGCGGTGGCCACCGACCTGCACGACGGGGACAGCCAGGCCGCGGGGGGCTCGGGGGTGCTGGACGGAACCGAGCCGGGCGGCGATGCGGACGGGGTCGCCCCGGCTGAGCCCGTCGACGACGGCCTGGTGGTGGACCTCCCGGTGCTGGCCGGGCCGGCCGGCCGGGTGGTGGCATCGGGGCTCGGCGACTCCGGGGCGCTGCTGACCCGGCGGGAGGTGAAGACCCGGCTGAGGGACGCCAACTCCGAGCTGGCCCGGGCCCTGGCCCACAAGACCGGCTGGCCCCACGCCAAGGTCAACGCCGAACTGAACCGTCTGGCCGGGGTGCGGCGGGTGACGGAGGCCACGGTGGAGCAGCTGCAGCGCCGGCTGCGCCAGGCCGAGCACTGGTACAACCGGATCTAGACATCCCTCATCGGGCGGCTACCGCGGCGGGGCCAGGAGGGAGACCAAGCCGTCGATGCCTCCCAGCTCCCAGGTGGGACGCTCGAAGTGGGAGGGGTAGGGTCCGCCATCCCGGTTGATCCAAGCGGTGGACAGACCGGTCCGGGCGGCGCCGTGGATGTCCCACGGGTGGACCGCCACCAGAACCATCTGCGCCGGGTCGGTGCCGCACTGCTGCGCCGCATACCGGTAGGCCTGCTCGGCGGGTTTCCAGACCCCGGCGTCTTCCACCGACATCAGCCGCTCGAACCGATCGAGCAGCCCAGCCCTCCCCAACAGGCCCTCACCCACCGAGACCGACCCGTTGCTGAGCGTGACCAGCCGCAGGCCGGCGTCCCTCAGGCCCCGCACCCCCGGTTCCACGTCGGGATGGATCCGGAGGCCGGTGAAGGCGGACATGACCTGGCGGACGGCCGAGTCGGGATCCACCCGGAGCGGCCGGCCGTGGATCACCTGGCGCAGGACCTGCTCGCCGATGGCCGCGAAGCTCGCGTTCACACCGGTCGCCGTCAGGGCGAATCCGTCACGCAGGACGGAGGCGAACCATGTCGGCGCCAGCGCACCGGGCAGGCCCACACCCTCGAAGCGCTGGGACAGGGGCGACAGGTCCGAGAGAGTCTCGTTGACGTCGAACACGACGACGGAGGGTTTGGGCGTCATCCGCAGTCGATACCCGCCCCACCTCCCGGGTAGCCCCCCACGGCGGTGCCGGCCGGGAAGGAGATCCGGGGGGCGGTGTCGAAGTACTCACGCCGGCCGAGACCGAATTGTCGCTTTCGACCGGTTGGAACTGAAAAACGGGCAGGGTCGAGCGTCAGGGTTAGCCCTACACCTGACGTCTCCAGACCCTGACGACGGCAGGGGCGCCCATGACGATTTCTCCACTATCCGACGCCGAATACGACCAGGCCTGGCCCGACGGGGCGGTCATCGACCTCACCCAGGTGCGGCGGGCACTGATCCACGACGGGACCCGCCGCCGCCAGCCGGTATCGGTCGGGACCACGCTCGATCTGGTTATACCCGCCTTCAACGAAGAACTACGCATCGGCCGGACAATTGACGCGCTCGGCGAGCTGATTGTCGCCGAAGGTCTGCCCGTCCGGCTGGTGGTGGTGGACAACGGATCGGTCGACGGGACCGCCGCCGTCGTCGATGCCCGCTCCGGCCAGGGGGTCGAGCTGGAGCTCATCAGCTGTAACCGCCGTGGCAAGGGCGCCGCGGTGCGGGCCGGGATACTGCACTCCTCGGCGCCGTTCGTCGGCTACTGCGACGCCGATCTCCCCGTGCCCGCCGAGTCGCTGTGCTGGGCCGTCGACCTGTTGAACTCCGGGTGGGAGGCGGTGATCGGCTCCCGCCGCTGCAGTGGAGCGTCCTACAGCGTGACCCAGCCCCTCAGCCGGCGGCTCGGCAGCACCGCGTTCCGGCTGGCCTCAGCCGACCTCCGGGGGCCGATACGCGACACCCAGTGCGGGTTCAAGTTCTTCAGCCGCCCGCTCGCCCAGCGGCTGGTCCGGGATCTCACCGTGCAGGGGTTCGCCTTCGACGTGGAGCTGCTGGCCCGGGCCCGGCACCAGACCGGCCGCCTGATCGAGCTTCCCATCTCCTGGTCCGACCAGCCCGGGTCGTCGTTCCGGGCGGCCGTGGACGGGATCCGGGCGTTCCACGAGCTGCACGTCGCCCGCCGGAACATCCGGCGCTGGCGGAAAGACGCCAGGACGTGACCCGCCAACCGGCTGTTCCGCCCAGACGGCTGGTGGTCGTCAACTGGAGGGACCGGGGCCATCCGGAGGCGGGAGGCGCCGAGGTGGTCTGCGAGGAGATAGCCCACCATCTGTCCGAACGCGGGTGGGAGGTCACCTATCTGACCGCCCGGGGGGCCGGACAGAGCAGGAGCGATCGTCGCCGGGCCGTCCGCTACGTCCGGCTGGGGGGACGGTTCAGCGTCTACCCGCTCGCCTTGGCGTGGCTGCTCGTCAACCGCCGGCGGATAGACGCGGTGGTGGACTCGCAGAACGGGATTCCCTTCTTCTCCCCCCTGGCCGTGACCAGCAGGGCGGCGGTCGTGCTGCTCCTCCACCACGTGCACCAGGACCAGTTCGCCATGCACTTCTCCCCGATGGCGGCGCGCATCGGGCGGCTGCTCGAAGGGCCGATCAGCCGCCTGGCCTACCGGGACCGGACGATCCTGTCCGTGTCGGCCTCGACCAGGCAGTACGCCCGGCAGCTGCTCCAGCTGCGAGGCCCCATTCTGGTCGCCCCGCCCGGATCCCACCCGGTGCCCACCGCGGCCGACCGCCACCCGTCACCGCGGATCGTGTGCGTCGGCCGGCTGGTGGCCCACAAACGCCTGGAGCTGATCATCGGGTGCATGCCCGAGCTGCTGCAGCGCTGGCCGGACCTGGAACTGCACGTCGTGGGCGACGGAGCCGCCCGACCCGGCCTCGAGGCGGAGACCCGCCGGCTGGGCCTGCAGGCGTCCGTCACGTTCCACGGCATGGTGGACGAAGAGACCAAGACCCGGCTGGTGGCCAGCGGCTGGCTGGGCGCCACGGCGTCCGCCTTCGAGGGCTGGGGCCTGTCGGTCATCGAGGCCAACGCGGCCGGGCTGCCCATGGTCGGGTTGCACCGGCCGGGCATCCGCGACTCGATCCGCGACGGTGAGACGGGATGGTTGGCCAGGTCGGAGGCGGATCTGGCGGCCACCCTCGGCCGGGCCATCGAGACCCTGTCGAACCCCGACACCGCCGCCCGGGTCTCCGCTGCCGCGCAGGCCTGGGCGGCGCGCTTCACATGGTCGGCGATGGCCGGCCGCACCGAAGCGGCGCTGCTGGCCGAGCACCGCCGCCGGCGCCTCGGCCGGTTCGACCGCCGCTGCCCAGGCGACGGCGGGACGGTGGTCCAGGTCCCGGCGCATCTCGCCGGCTCGGTCAACCACGGCCAGCTCCGGATCCTCGACCGGGTCCGCCAGCACGACGACGGGACCCTGAGCATCCTGCTGGTCGGCGCGGACACCGAAGGAGCGACGGTGGCCATGGACCGCCTGCTGCCGGGTTGGGCCCGCCAGCAGGTCCGCCTGGCGGTGGCGCACCAGGCGGACTTCGTGGAGCTGCAACGCCGCCCGAACCCGGACGCCGCCGGAGTGCAGGTGGACGGAGCCCGCCAGGCGCTGAGCCCCGCCTGAGACCGACCTGGTGTCGAACCCGCCCGCAGCGGCCCCCTCCGAACCGCCTCGTCCCCTTGCCGGGATTCCCGACGGCTCAAGATCTGCCCCGTCATTGCCGACAATTCCGGACATGCTGGGACCATATGTCGCGCCCGGCGGCGGGCGGCGACGGCGGGAGCCTCAGGCGAGGCGCCTGTCGCCGCGCCTCATCGCAGCCGCCGCATCAGCCGCCTTCACCGCCTTCGGGGCGCTCGCCGTATCGGCGGCCGCTTCCGGCCCCCGACCGTCGAACGCCCGCGCCGGTGGTGGTCCGGCGGTGCCGGCCTCCGCCCGGTGGGGATCGGCAGCGTCGGCCATGCTGGGCGCCGCCTCGATGCCGGCAGCGGCGGCCGGAGCCGTCTGCCCTGACGGCTCGGGGTGGTACGCCACCACCACAGGGCAGGTCCACACGGTCGGCGCCACCACCAGCTTCGGGCAGATCGGCACCGCCCTGGCGCAACCGATCGTGGGGATGGCCGCCACAGCCGACTGCCGCGGCTACTGGCTGGTAGCCGCCGACGGCGGGGTGTTCGCCTTCGGCGACGCCCGTTTCCTCGGTTCGGAGGGTGGGCGGCACCTCAACCAACCCATCGTCGGCATGGCGGCCACGGCCGATTCGGCGGGGTACTGGCTGGTGGCCGCCGACGGGGGAGTCTTCTCCTTCGGCGACGCCGCCTTCCAGGGCTCCACCGGGGGACTGAAGCTGTCCCGCCCGGTCGTGGGGCTCACCCCGACGGCCACCGGGGGCGGTTACTGGCTGGTCGCGTCCGACGGCGGAGTGTTCTCCTTCGGCGACGCCCGCTTCCACGGCTCCACCGGGGGGCTGGCCCTGCGGGCGCCCGTGGTGTCCATGACCCCGACCGGCGACGGAGGCGGGTACTGGCTTCTCGGCGCTGACGGAGGCGTGTTCTCCTTCGGCGACGCCCGCTTCGCCGGCGCCGCCACCGGCACCGCCGGGCGGGCCCTGCTGATCAGCCGGGACGCCGCCTCCGGACCGGGCGGCTACGCGGTGCTGTCCAGCACCGGCACCCTCAGCCAGTTCGGCCCGGCGGCCACCGCCGGGTCCCCCGCCCCGGCGGCCCCCTCGACCCCGGGCGCACCGGCCGGCGGCACCCAGGGCGGCCCGGCGAGCTCTCCGTCTGGTGGGCCGGGCGGCTCCGGCGGGCCGGCCGGGAGCCCGAGCGCGGCGTCCCCCGGCGGCACCACCGCGGCGCCCGCCTCGACCTCGTCGGGCAGCCCGGCCAGCAGCGGGCCCCTTCTCAGCGCCGTCGGCGCCCCCGAATCCGACCAGCAGCTCGGAAGCGACGGCTACCGCAGCGTCGTCATCCCCGTCTCCTGGTCCGCCGTCGAACCGGCCCCGGGCCAGTTCTCCACCCCCGCCGTCCAGCAGGTGCAGTCCGAGATCGACCAGGCCACGGCCGCCGGTCTCACCGCCGCCGTCGATCTCGGCGCCCAGTACGCCCCGTCGTGGGTGTTCTCGCTCCCCGGCGGCACCCGCTTCGTCGACCAGTACGGGCTGGCGTTCTCCGGGCCGGCGGGATCGGGCAACGACGTGGCCAACGCGGTGACCGACAGCTCCGTCCGCGACCAGCTGGGCCGGTACCTGGCCTACCTCGGCGCTCATCTCCGTCACGTCGGGGCCGTCCGCCTGGGCGGCGGACCCGACAACGAGCTGCGCTACCCCTCCGGCTACAGCGGCGCCGGCCCCAACGCCTTCTGGTTCTACGACCCCTCCTCGCAGGCGACCCTCCCGATCGGCCTGCAGGGCTGGAAGCCGGGCAGCGGTACCCCGCAGCAGGCGGCCCAGTTCCTCTCCTACTACGACTCCGCCCTGGACGGGTTCGGACGTTGGCTGGTCGCCCAGGGGCAGGCCGATTTCCCCACCTCCACCAAGGTCGAGCTGATGCTCCCCGGCTGGGGCCAGCGCCCAGGCGAGGCGGCGGCGGCCGCCGACGCCCTGCTGATCGTCCCCGCCGACGAGGTCAACCAGGGGCTGGACTGGTCCGACCTGGTACCCGGCTTGCCGGCCGACGGCCGGGTGGTCGCCTACACCACCTGGGCCGACGCCCCTTCGGGGGGGTCCACCAACCCGGCCCCGGCCGCCTTCATCCACTCCCTGCTCCGTCCCGGCGTGCTCGAAGGCGGGGAGTCCACCGGTAACGGCCAGAGCACCCTGGCAGGAGGCGCGGTCATGTTCCACGAAGCCAAGCAGTGGAACTGGTACAGCGTCGGCTGGTTCTTCATCGGCCAGAACCAGTCCCCGAGCCAGATCGACGCCCTGTTCGGCAGCTCGTAGCAGGAGGAAGCCGTGTGTCCCTGACAGAGATCCGACCAGCGGCCGAGCCCGGCGTCACCGGCGCGCCGGCCAGCCCGGTCGCCCCCGTCGGACGCTCGCTGCCGAGGCACTGGTTCGCTCTGACGTTGGCCGCCCTGGCCCTCCTGTCGTTCGGGATGCACCTGTTCCGGCTCGACCAGTCCTACGAGCTGTTCGTGGACGAGTCGTTCTACGCCCAGGTGGGACAGTCCGTCGGGCACGGCCACATGCCGGCCGCCGACGGATCGCTGTTCTTCCTGCATCCGCCGGGCTTCTTCCTCATAGAGGCGGCGTGGATGCACCTGTTCGGCTTCCACCACTCGGTGTTCGCGCAGGTGTGGAGCCTGCGGAAGCTCAACGCCCTCTTCGACGCCGGCGCGGTGGCCCTGGTCGGCCTGATCGTGGGGCGGATCGTCTCCCGGCGGGCCGGTCTCCTCGCCGCCTGCCTCTTCATGATCAACGCTTTCGTCAACTTCGAGAGCTCCATGGTCATGCTGGAGCCGTCGTCGATCTTCTGGGCCCTGCTCGGGTTCGCCGTCCTGCAGCGGGTGGGCGGCTCCTCCCGGCGGTGGTGGCTGGTCGTCGGGGCCGGTATCAGCTTCGGGATGTCGGTCCTGTGCAAGGAGTTCGGCTTCTTCATCACCTTCGTGCCCGCCGTCGTCATGTACGTCGGGGGCCGGGTCCTGCGGCGAACGGAGCTGCTTCGCGCATCGGAGTGCGGTGTGCTCGCCGCCCTGTCGGTGGTTCCCTACCTGATCTGGACGGTGATCGTGGCCGCCACCGGGCACTGGGGCTCGTTCTGGGCGCAGGTGACGAGCGGGTTCCGCAGGGCGGTCGGCACCAAGCAGGTGACCGGGTTCAACAGCGCCCACTCCCCCTCCTTCCTCCAGACGCTCGTGAAGGACCTGAGCCCGCTGTTCTCCGCCTACGTCATCCTGGCCCTCGGGTCGCTCGCCATCGTCTACCTCGTGTGGAAAGGGACGAACCCTTCTGTCCGTCTGGTCGGGTACTTCGGCCTGGGCGCCCTGCCGCTCACCCTGTACTGCATGACCATCGGCACCAACGAGGAGCAGTTCTTCGACTTCCTGATCGCCCCCGCCCTGATCTGCTTCGCCGTCGCTCTGACCGAGCGCTGGGGCCACGTCGCCGAGGACGTCCGCACCCTGGCTCTCATAGTCCTGGCCGCTGTGGTCGTCTCCGACGTGGCCAACTACGCCGTGCTGCGGGTCAGCAGCGACTACGGGACCTACAAGGTCGACCGGTGGATGGCGGCCCACGTCCCGCCGTCCACCACCGTGGCGGTGACCAACTCGGTGCAGCGGGAGATATTCAAGCGCTACAACATGGTCGACGACCGCAACGGGACGACCGAGCTGCCGGCCGGGGCCCGCTACCTCGTGGTGTTCTACCGGGAGGTGGACGAGGGCTACGCCTTCGTGGACCGCTCGACCATCGACCGGCAGGTCGGCTCGCTGGCCGAGGTGTACTCCACCACCGACAACAGCAACGGCCAGATGGTGGTCTACGCGGCCGGCGCCCCGCCGCGTTGACGGCCGCGCTCCGGCCCGGGCTCGGACAGGAAGTAGCCGCCGGCCGGCGAACAGTTAAGGCGTGCAGACGGTAAGCGACGCTGGGCACCGGGCACACGAGGCAACAGGAAGCGGACCTCGGCTACTGATCCTCGGTGACAGCTGGATCCACGGCCTGGTGTCGGAGCAGGACCGCACGTTCGGGAAGCTGCTGGCCCGGCGCCTCGATGCCGGTTCGGTGCTGGACCTGAGCGAGGTCAGCCGGACCACCCTCGATACGGCAGAGGGCTTCCTGGAGGACATCAAGCGCTTCCGTCCGACGGTGGCGATAGTCAACGTCGGGGGGACCGACGCCCTGGTCTTCCCCCGGCCGGTGTTCCAGCGCCTGATCGACCGGTACGCACCGCCCGACTGGCACGGACTGACCGGTCTGTCACCCCGGGTGCGGTTCTCGAGCCGGGTCTCCCGCCGCGTCCGCCAGCTGGTCGAGCAACAGGTGAAGGTCAGCCTGAAGTGGCTGCTGATCCACCTCTTCGGGGGCGAGCGGCGCCGCCCGGTGGAGGAGACCGAGAGGGCGGCCGGCGTGCTCATGTCCACGCTGGCCGAGCTCGGCACCTTCGTCATCTGCGTCGGCTTCGCCGGGGCCGACGAGCGCCTGCATCCCCGCAGCGGAGCCGGCCTGGCGGGGTCCAGCGCCATCCTGGAGCGGCTGGCCTCCTCCCACCCCAGGGCCATCTACGTGCCGACCGACTCGGTGAGGCGGTGGGACGACTTCTTCGCCGACCGGCTGCACCTCAACCCGGGCGGTCACGAGCGGGTCGCCCAGATGGTGGTCGAGCGCATCATCGCCGCGGGCGGTCCCTGGACCGGGCTCCTGCCCGACGCCCGCCGGGCGGCGGCCCCCGCCTCGGAGCCCGTCGCCGGCGTCGCCGGGGCATGATCCCCACAGAGGACCACCCGCCGGCACCCGACGCTGCGCCGGCGCCCAGCGCTGCGCCGCCTCCCGACCCTGCGCCGCCTCCCGACCCTGCTCAGGTGCCGACGGCTGCGGGCGGCACCGGCTCCGGCCGGGGTGGGGAGCCGGCGATCGTGGCCGCCACGGGGGCGGTCTCCGGCCTGAACTACCTCTACGCCGTCATCATGATCTGGCTCCTGCCCCCGGGGCCGTACGCCGTGCTCGGCTCGGTGTCAGCCCTGCTCCTGATATGGGGCACGGTCGCCGGCGCATCGGTTCCGTGGGTGCTGGCCCGGGAGGTCGCCGTCTCGGGGGGCGACACCGCCAAGCGCCAGCGGGCCGTCGGGTTCGCCCTCGGGGCCACGGTGGTGCAGTCGGCGGCCGCCGCCATCGCCACCGGGCTGATCGCCGCCGGCTACGCCGACCCGCCGACCGTCGCCGCCTCGCTCATCGCGGTGATCGTCATATTCGCCGCCGCCACGGCTACCGGCTACCTGCAGGGTCAGATGCGCTTCCGGCTCTTTGCGCTGCTACGCGTCGGAGAGGCCGTGGTGAAGCTGCTCAGCGGGGTGGCGTTGGTGGTCCTGGCCGGCAAGGGCTCGGCCGGGGCGATCTCCGGGTTCGTCCTGGGGGCGCTGGTGGTGGCTGTCGTAGGTGGAGTCTGCATGACCCCGGATCTGCGCCGGCCCGGACGGGCCCTGTTCGACCGGCGCCTGTGGTCGGACGCGTTCGGGCTTCTGTCCATCCAGGGCGGAGTGGCGGTCCTCGCCAGCCTCGACGTGGTCATCGCCAGCCTGGTGATCGGTACCAACCGGGAACTGGCCGTCTACCAGGCCGCCAACATCCTCGGCCGCGTGCCCCTGTTCATCGGGGCGTCGGTGTCGATAGTCGCCTTCCCGCGCATGGCGGCGGCCGTGTCCCGCCGGACCGGCGAGATCCGCAACAGCCTGTGGCTGTACCTGCGGATCTGCGGACCGGTCACGGCCGTGGCCATGACCGCGCCCCACCCGCTGGTGCGGGCCCTGTTCCCACCCAGCTACGGTCCGGTCGTCGGGGTGCTGCCGTGGGCGGCGCTGGCCGGGTTCAGCCTCGGCCTTGCCAACCTGTCGACCACCTACTTCCAGGCGGCCAGCATCATCCGCCGGCCCACGCTCACGCTCGGCGCTGCCCTCGTCGTGGGTGGCGTCCTCGACTACATGGGGCTGCGGGTCGACGGCGGCCCCGGGCTGGCTGGCGCGGTGGCCGTCCAGAGCGCCGCCGTCTCGGTCAGCCTGCTGCGCGACGCCGGCCGCTCCTGGCCGGGCTGCCTCAACGGGCTGGGGCGCAGCGCCGCCGGTCCCGCCGCGCTGGCCGTACCGCTGGCCCTGAGCAGCTCCCACGTGGCCGCCTGGCTGGTCGCCGCCGTGGTCTTCGCCGCCATCCCGGCAGCCGACGCGCTCTACCGGTGCGGCAAGACGGTGGCGCACTCACCCGACAGCCGGCCCCGCGTCCTGCACCTCGCCTACGAAGATCCCCGCCGGCCCGGAGCGGGGGGCGGCTCCGTCCGGACCCATCAGGTGAACAGCCGGCTGGCCGACCAGTTCGACATAACGGTGGTGTGCGCCGCCTACCGGGGCTGCCGCTCCCGGTTGGAGGACGGGGTCCGCTACGTGCACGTCGGTCTACCGCTGGGCTACGGACCCTCCATCCTCAGCTACTTCGCGTCCATACCGTGGGCTCTGTGGCGGCACGACTCCGACATCGTCGTCGAGGACTTCGGCGCCCCGTTGTCCTCAGTGGCGGTGCCCTGGCTGACCCGCCGGCCGGTGGTGGCCGTGGTGCAGTGGCTGTTCGCGGCGGAGAAGTGGCGGCAGTACCGGGTGCCGTTCCACCTGTTCGAGTCCGTCGGCGTCCGGTCCCACCGTCACATGATCGCCGTCTCCGAGGAGCTCGGATCGGTGTTGTCACAGCGCAACGGCCACGCCCGTGTCGTGGTGGTGGCGAACGGCCTCGAGGAGGAGGCCTTCGCCGGCCGGCGCCGGGAACGCCGCGGCATCGGCTACCTCGGCCGCATCGAGATCGCCCAGAAGGGGCTGGACCTGCTGGTGCAGGCCTACGCGAGCGTGGCCGGCTCCATCGAGCAGGATCTGTTCATAGGCGGTGACGGCCCGGACCGGGACAGGCTGGCGGCGCTGGCCGCCGCCCTCGGCGTCGGTGACCGGGTCCACTTCGTGGGCCGGGTGCAGCAGGCGGACCGCTTCGACTGGCTGGCCGGCTTCGACGTTGTGGCCATGCCGTCGCGCTACGAGAGCTTCGGCATGGTGGCGGCCGAGGCCCTCGCGGTCGAGACGCCGGTGGTGGCGTTCGACATACCCTGCCTGCGGGGGCTCGTCGACGCCGGCACCGGGGTGCTGGTGCCGGCCTTCGACCTGCCCGGTTACGCCCAGGCGCTACGCCGGGTGGCCACCGACCAGGCGCTGGCCCGCTCCCTCGGCCGGCGGGGACCGGACAAGGTGGCGGGGCTGAGGTGGGACCACCTGTCTCAGGTCCAGGGCGGGCTGTACGAGTCGGTGCTGCAGGGGGAGCCGTTCGCGCTCCCCGAGCCGCCACCGGCGCCGGACATCGCCGCGGCGCTTCTCTAGCCGGCGGCACGCCAGCGGGGTCGCCGGCGGGTGGGTGGCGTCACGCCGGACGGGAAGGCGCCCGCCTCTTATGCTTTGCGACCGTGGCTGAACTCGTGGTCAACGGTACGGAGCTGATCCTTCACCTCCCCCCCACCCAGAAGGTGCTCGGCTTCCACGCCGACATCAAGGTCCCGCTCACGGCGGTGCGGTCGGTCTCACCGGTCGACAAGCCGTGGCTGGCCCTGCGCGGCCGGCGCATGGCCGGCACCGCGCTGCGGGGGGTGGCCGCCGTCGGCACCTGGATCCACGGCGACAAGCTGTTCGACTTCAACGTCGTGCGCCGGGATCAGAGGGCGGTGATGGTGGACCTCAACGCCGGCCGGTTCGTGCGCTTCATCGTGGGCGTTCCGCCGGAGGTCGACCCCCGGGCGGAGGCCGACCGCATCGCCGACGCCGCCGGTATCAAGCGGTCCAGGTAGGGGCCGGAGCGGCCCAGCGGCGCCGGCCCCACCCTCGCCGGCGCTTCGGTGACCGAAATCCACGTGCCAGGTGGATTTCCGTCACCGGAGCCGCTCTCGTGTCACCAAAGCGCCCGGGAACCGCCAGCGAGCGCCCGGGAACCGCCAGCGAGCGCCGGCAAACCGCCGGCCGACGCCCCCCGCGTCAGGTCTGCAGGTCCAGAACGGTGTCGGCCAGCCAGGCCAGCTCCTCCGACCACGCTTCGGCCGAGTCGAGCGGCACGAGCGGCCGGACCACGAACTTCGACAGGCCTTCGTCGACCAGCTGGCCGGTCAGCCGGCGGAGGGCCTCCGCCCCGATGGGGACCAGCTCGCTGGGGTCGGCGGCGTTCTCCGGCCGGCGGGGCCGGAGAGGCCGCAGCCGGGCGGCCCGCTCCACATCCTCGGGCCGGCGGGCGTAGCCGATGGACAACCCGAAGTGCTCCGGGTCGATGGTGCGGCCCGCGGCGGCCGCCTCCGCCTGGATGGCGTCGCGTATCTGGCCCGCCCGGCGGGGTGACACGAGAGATCCCAGCCACCCGTCGGCCACCCGGCCGGCCCGGCCGATGGCGTCGGGCCCCGAACCACCCAGCCACACCTCGAGGGGCTGCTGCACCGGCAGCACCGGCAGGGCCAGCCCGTCCACCGGCTCGCCGGCCCACCACGACCGCAGCCGGGGCACCAGCTCCTCCATCATCCGGCCCCGGTGCCGGCCGGCGGTGCCGAGGGCGTCGCGCTCGCCGGGCAGGTCCAGCCCGGGCACGAAGGTGAGCAGCAGCCGCCCCCCGGTGAGCCGGTCGAGCTGGGCCATCCGGTGGGCGACCAGGTAGGGGGTGGAACCGAAGGGGATCAGGTTCATGCCCAGATGCAGCCGGCGGGTGCGGGCGGCGGCGAACGCCACCCCCAGCGACGGGTCGGTAGCCGGGACCGACGGCACGTCGGACATCCACAGCGTGTCGAACCCGGCCGATTCGACCTGCTCCACGACCGGGCCGAACGACGCCGGGTCCGGCGGGCCCAGCCCCACCGAGACAGCGAAGCGGACCTTCACGCCGAGACCCTGGTGTCGATGGCGTACAACTGGGCGACGTTCCCGCCCAGGATGGCCCGTCGCTGCTCATCGTCCAGGTCCCGGGTGTGCCGGTCGAGAAGCTCCTGGCTCCACGGCCAGGTGGAGTCGGAGTGCGGGAAATCGTTGGCCCACAGCAGGTGGCGCCAGTTCATGTCCGAGGCGAACCGGAACGCCGTCCAGTCGTCCTGGAAGGTGACATAGACATTGTCGGAAAAATACTCCGACGGTGCCCGGGTCAGCTCCTGCCCGGCGGGCAGCCAGTTGCGGTGCCGGTTGTAGGCGTGGTCCAGGCGGTACATGAAGTGCGGCACCCAGCCGGCGTCTGCTTCGGCGCAGACCACCCGGACCTCGGGGTTGCGTTCGAACACGCCGCCCAGCACGAGCATGCCCATCACGTCCTGGCAGCCGCGGACGATGGAGAGGAACGAGTTCATCTTCGGCCCTCGGGTCTGGCCGGCCTTCATGGTCAGGATGTGGAACGACGGCACCATGCCGAGCGCGGCGGTGGCCGCCCAGAACTCGTCGTAGATGGGAGAGTCGTAGTCCTCCACGCCGGGCTCGCCCGGCATCATCACCCCCCGCAGACCGAGGGCCTTCATGGCCTGGAGGTCGGCGATGCCCTCGTCGGGCGTGCGCATCGCCGTCTGGCCCAGTCCGATCAGCCGGTCGGGGTGGGCGGCGCAGTAGCCGGCGATCCACCGGTTGTAGGCGTCGAAGCAGGCCTTCTTGTAGTCGAGGTCCGGGTGGTTGCACAGCACCATGCCGATGCTCGGGTAGATCACCTCGGCGGACACGCCGTCGCGGTCCTGGTCGGCCAGCCGGGCGTCGGGGTCCCAGCCGCCGGGGTGCAGGTCCGCGAAGCGGGAGCCCCTCAGCTTGATCTCCTCGGGCGCCTTGCCGGCGGCCGCCACGGTGCCCAGCGACAGCGGTCGGGGGAACCCGTCGACCACGAACGCGTCACCGATCTCCGGGCCGCAGTCCTGCAGGCGGGGCGCCCGGTCGGCGAACGCCGGGTCGATGTGGTCGACGTAGGTGCCGGCCGGTTCGGTGATGTGCGAGTCGGCGGATATCACGGCGCCGGCGACGCCGGTTCCAGCAGTGACCGACCCGGCAGTCACGCCGCCACCTCCGGTGCCGCCTGGCCGCCCCGGATCAGCTTTCCGGGCAGGTCGCCGGTGGGCTGCCCGGAGGCGTACACCTCGGTCCCGGACACGAAGGTGTGGAGATAGCCGGTGGCGTCCTGCATGAGCCGCTTGCCGCCGGCCGGCAGGTCGTGGACGATCCGGGGTGGGTGCAGCCTGAGGTTGTCGAAGTCGATCACGTTGATATCGGCCTTGAAGCCGGGGGCCAGCACCCCCCGGTCGTAGAGCCCGACGGTCTCGGCGGTGGCCCGGCACTGGCGCTCGACGATCCACGGCAGGTCGAAACGCCGGCCCCGGGGACGGTCCCGGCCCCAGTAGGCGAGGAGGGTGGTGGGGAAGCTGGCGTCGCAGATGGTCCCGACGTGGGCGCCCCCGTCGCCCAGCCCGGGCACCGTCCAGCGATGGGCCAGCAGCTCGCCGGCGACGTCGAGGCTGCCGTCGAAGTAGTTGAGCACCGGCATGTACAGCAGGGCGGTACCGTCGCGTTCGAGCAGCAGATCGTAGAGGACGTCTTCGGGCGTCCTGCCCTCCCGCTCGGCGCGGGCGGCCACCGAGGCCGACGGTTCCGGCTCGTAATCGGGTGGGTCTCCCAGCTCGAACAGCCGCTCCAGACGGAGCCGGGTGCCGCCCGGCCGGGCGGCGACTTCGGCCAGCACCGCCGCCTTCACGTCCGCCTGCGCGAGCCGGGTCACCCGCTCGGCCAGGGGCATCCCGGCCAGCGAGGCGTAGGTGGCCGAGTGCTTCAGGGGGTTCACGCTCCCCTCCAGGCCGATCAGCGCCCCGATGCCCCGGGCCGCCACCTGCGCCCGCATCCGCAGCCCGGCGGCGTTGGCCGCGTCCAGCGCGGCGAGGAAGCGCCGGTAGCCGTCGCCGGGGCCGCCCTGGGCCAGGGAGACCGACAGCGGCCGCCCGGACCGGCGCATCATCTCGAACAGCGTCTCCACCTCGGTGTCGAAGTCGGGGAAGTCGGAGATGACCTGCAGGACACCGGCGCCGGTCCGGCCGATGGCCGAGGCGATGCCGACCAGCTCCTCCCGGGCGGCGGTGAGGGTGGGGGTCGGCTCACCCCGGCTGGTGCGGTGGTTGAGGGTGCGCGACGTGGTGAACCCGAGGGCCCCGGACCGGATGCCTTCGGCGGCGAGCCGGCCCATCTCGGCGATCTCCTCGGGGGTGGCCGGCTCCCGGTCGGCGCCCCTCTGTCCCATCACGTAGAGGCGGATCGGTCCGTGGCAGACCTGGGCTGCGCAGTCGATGTCGTGGGCCCGGCTGCCGACGGCGTCGAGGAACTCGCCGATGCTCTCCCAACTCCACGGCAGGCCCTCGTGCAGGACCGTGCCGGGCAGGTCCTCGACCCCTTCCATCAACTCGATCAGCTGGTCATGGTCGGACTCCCGGACCGGGGCGAACCCCACGCCGCAGTTGCCCATCACCACGGTGGTCACCCCCTGGCCGGACGAGGGCTGCAGCCGTTCGTCCCAGGTGGCCTGACCGTCGTAGTGGGTGTGGATGTCGACGAACCCCGGGGTCACCAGCGCCCCGGCGGCGTCGACCTCCCGCCGGCCGCGGCCGTCGACCCGGCCCACCTCCGAGACGCGGTTGCCGTCGACGGCCAGGTCGGCGGTGCGGGCCGGGCCCCCGGTCCCGTCGATGACGGTTCCTCCTCGGATCACCAGATCGTGGGTCATTGTTCCCTGTGCCTCCCCCGATGACGCTGCTGTCTCCGGAAGAGACTACGGCCGCCGGCCGCCGGCCGCCGGCCGCCGGCCGCCGGCCGCCGGCCCGGGCG
>JAKAXG010000570.1 GCA_021827225.1 Actinomycetes bacterium
CTGCATCTGGCGTCGTTCTGTCCGGCCGCCGGTACCGCCCCCGACGCCCCGAGCCCGGCCCTGGGTGCCACCCTGTTCCAGGCCCTGGCTCTGACCGCCTGCGCCGACTGGCTCTGGTCGGGAGTGGCCTCCCGCTTCCCGGGGCTGAAGATCGTCATGTCCGAGGGTGGAATTGGCTGGGTCCCGATGCTGATGGACCGGTTGGAGTTCATGCTCGACCAGTCCGGCCACGGCCGGGAGCAGTGGATGTCGGATCTGAGCCCCACGGAGATCCTCCAGCGGAACTTCTGGTTCTGCACCATCGACGATCCGTCGTCGCTGCCGCTCCGTCACCGGATCGGGATCGACCGCATCATGGTGGAGGTCGACTATCCCCACGCCGATTCTACCTGGCCGGACACCCAGGACTTCCTGGCCCGGCGGATGGCCGGGATCCCGGACGAGGAGATCCGGATGATGACCCACCTCAACGCCGCCCGCCTCTTCCGCCATCCCCTCCCGGAGGTGTGCGTCCCGTGACCGACCAGGTGTCCTCCCCCGCCCGGGACCTGGACTGGCTGGCGCCCCACCGGATCCTGCCGGAGCTGACACCCCGCCAGGAGATCGTGCTCCTGGCCCGGACATTGTGGCGCGAGGGCTACTGCGATCACCTGGCCGGCCACATCACCTACGCCCTGGGCGACGGCACCCTTTTGTGTAATCCCTGGTTGCTCCTGTGGACCGAGTTCCGGGCCGAGCAGGTGATCCGCATCGATCTGGACGGCCGGGTGGTGGAGGGCGACTGGCCGGTCCCGCCGGGAATCCCGCTCCACCTGGAGATGCACAGGGCTCGCGACGACGTGAAGGTGGCTGTTCACAACCACTCCACCTGGGGCACGGTGTGGGCGGACATGCGCCTGGTCCCGCCCGTGCTGGACCAGAGCTCGGCACTGGGCGGGGGTGAGGTGGTGCTCGTCGACGAGTACGGCGGGCCGGTCAACGACCCCCGCAGCGCGGCACGGGCCGTGGCCAGCATGGGGATGGCCGACATGGCCATCCTGGGCGGGCACGGCGTCTTCGTCACGGGCCGCAGCACCCGGGCCGTCCACCAGCGAGCCGTCGCCCTGGAATGGCGCTGCCGGGTGGCCCACGCCGTAATGGCTGCCGGGCGGACCGGTCCGGAGCTTCCGGCTGAGGTGCGCGAGCGGCTGGGCCGTAACGGCGGCGACGGTTTCATCGGGTTCTGGGAAGCCATGGTCCGCCAGGAGCTGCGGTCCGACCCCTCGCTTCTGTGGTGAGCGACATGAACCCGGGGAAGCTGGCTGGTGACCTGCGGATCGCCATCGTCGGTGCAGGGCCGGGCGGTCTCTGCATGGCGGTGAAGCTCGAGGAGGCCGGCTTCGACCGGTTCGTGATCCTCGAGCGCAGCGACGGGGTCGGCGGGACCTGGCGGAGGAACACCTACCCGGGGGCGGCGTGTGACATCCAGTCCGCCCTCTACTCGTTCTCCTTCGAGCCCAAGGCCGACTGGTCCCGGCCCTACGCCCCGCAACCGGAGATCCTGGCGTACATGGAGGCGGTAGCGGACAAATACGGGATCCTCCCTCACTGCCGGTTCGGCGCCGATGTGAAGCGGGTCGTCTGGAACGATTCGGCCAGGTCGTGGACGGTCGAGCTGTCGACAGGGGAGGCCCTGGTCGCCGATGTCGTCGTCAGCGCCCTCGGCATGTTCAACGAGCTGGCCTGGCCTGACATCGATGGTCTGGGCAGCTTCGCCGGCACCGCGTTCCACTCTGCGCAATGGAGGTGGGACCACGACCTGGCTGGCCGGAACGTGGCGGTGATCGGGAGTGCCGCCAGCGCCGTGCAGTTCGTGCCGGAGATCGTGAGGCAGGCCGGGCAGGTGTACCTGTTCCAGCGGACGGCCAACTGGATCCTGCCGAAGGAGGACCAGCCCTACACCGAGCAGCAGCTGGAGGCCTTCCGGTCCGACCCGTCGCTCGTGCAGGCCCGCCGGCGGGAACTGTTCGACATGGTGGAGGCGACCATGACCTTCAGTGATCCGGAGATGGTCGCCCAGAGGCAGGCCGTCGCCCTGGCGGCCATCGAGGTGGTGTCGGATCCGGAGGTCAGGCGGAAGCTGGTACCGGACCACCCGTGGGGATGCAAGCGCCCGCTGTTCTCCAACGACTTCTATCCTTCGTTCAACCGGCCGAACCTGGAGCTGGTTACGGATGCGGTCGATCGGATCACGGAGGACTCCGTGGTCACCGCCGACGGGGCGGAACGTAGGGTCGACACTCTCATCCTGGCCACCGGCTTCTCTGCCACCCGGTACCTGTCGGCCATAGACGCGGTGGGCCGCGGTGGCCGCCACATCGACGATGCTTGGCGTGACGGTGCGGCCGCCTACCTGGGGGTGACGACCGCCGGTTTCCCGAACCTGTTCATGCTCTACGGGCCCAACACCAACAACGGGTCGATCCTCACCATGATCGAGGCCCAGGTGGCCCATGTGGTGGCGCACCTGCGCCGGATGGTCGCCGAGCGGCTGGACTGGGTGGACGTGAAGCGGCGGGTGATGGAGGACTACAACCGGGAGGTGCAGGAGGCCATCGGCGGCGTGACCGTATGGCAGGCCGGGTGCAACGGCTACTACCGCGCGGCCAGCGGTCGGGTGGTCACCCAGTGGCCCTACTCCATGACCGAGTTCCGGCGCCGCACCGAGGCGATCGTTCCCGGCGACTACGAGGTGGGCCGCCTCGCGGCGGCCGGCTAGAGACGGATCACTCCCCGGATGTTCTTCCCGGAGCGCATGTCCTCGTAGCCCTGGTTTATCTCGTCCAGGCTGTAGGTCCGGGTCACGAGTTCATCGAGCTTCAGCTGCCCGGACCGGTACATCTCCAGCAGGTTGGGGATGTCGAATCGGGGATTGCCGGCTCCGAAGATCACGCCGCGGATGTCCTTCTGCCACATGGCCAGCTCGTAGAGGTTGATGCTCGCCTCCGTCTGGCTGATCGGGGCGACCGCCGTCACCACGCACCTGCCCCCCTTTCCCGTCAGTGACATGGCCTGGCCGAGCAGGTCACCGTGGAGCACTCCTGGGCTGAGGATGACCGAGTCGGCCATGGCCCCCCGGGTCAGGCCGGTGACGAGCGGGAGCGCCTCGGCCATCGATGGGGCCGCGTGAGTGGCCCCCATCTCCCGGGCCGTTTCCCGTTTGAATGCCACCGGGTCCACCGCCACGATGTTCCGGGCTCCGGAGCAGCGGGCACCCTGGACCGCGTTGATCCCGATGCCCCCGACGCCCACTACGACGACCGTCTCACCGGGCCGCACCTCCGCCCGGTAGACCGCTGATCCGAATCCGGTCGTCACCCCGCACGACACGAGCGCCACGGCCGGGAACGGCAGATCCTCGTCGACCTTGACGGCCGATGACTCGTGGATGACGCTGTGCTCGGCGAAGGTCCCCAGCTTGGCGAATACCCGGAGCGGCCGGCCGCGTAGATGGTGCCGGTCCGTGCCGTCGCTGATCTGGCCCGGCGCGGCCACCCGGGCGCCGGAGTCGCACAGGTTGGTGTAACCGGTGACGCAGAAGCGGCACCGGCCGCAGGCCGGCACGAAACTGGCCGCCACATGGTCACCCGGGCGCAGCGAGGTGACCCCCTCGCCGACTTCCAGTACGGTCCCCGCCCCCTCGTGGCCGCCGATGATCGGGAACATGGCTGGAAGCCCCCGCTCCCGGCGGACCTCCTCGGAGGGGACCATGTCGCCTGTGACGAGATGCTCGTCGGAGTGGCAGAGCCCGGCCGCCTCCCACTCGACGAGCACCTCACCGGCCCTCGGCCCATCCAGGTCGATCTGTTCGATCTTCCAGTCCTGGTGGAAGATCGG